>CAMNIW010000027.1 GCA_946540675.1 uncultured Clostridia bacterium
GCTTCTACTCATTTCCTATACCCTCCTTAATTTACTCTCTTTATAATGAACTTGTTAGACTTCTTGTTCTTCTTTCTCGTCTTATAGCCGAGAGCCGGTTTACCCCAAGGAGTCATAGGTCCTGCGTGACCGATAGGCGAACGGCCTTCACCACCGCCGTGCGGGTGGTCGTTCGGGTTCATGACCGAACCTCTTACCGTCGGGCGGATGCCGAGATGTCTCGTCTTGCCCGCTTTACCTATCCTTATAATCTCGTGATCGAGATTGCCGATCTGTCCGATAGTCGCTTTGCACTTCACCGAAACGTATCTCATTTCGCCGCTGGGCATCTTGAGAGTAGCCATTCCGTTTTCTTTCGCCATAAGTTGAGCAGCCATACCCGCCGCTCTCGCTATCTGACCGCCCTTGCCCGGTTGAAGTTCGATGTTGTGTATCATCGTACCTACGGGAACGTTTTCGAGCGGAAGCGCGTTGCCTACCTTTATATCCACGTCCGCGCCCGAGTATATCTCGTCGCCTACCGAAAGTCCGACGGGTGCGAGAATATATCTCTTTTCGCCGTCAGCGTAGTACAAAAGCGCGATGTTTGCGGATCTGTTAGGATCGTATTCTATAGTCTTGACGACCGCTTTGATACCGTCTTTGTTTCTTTTGAAATCGATTATACGGTATTTTCTCTTGTTTCCGCCGCCGTGATGACGTACGGTAATTCTTCCCTGAGCATTTCTGCCCGCAGTGTGTCTCTGATCTTCGAGCAAAGACTTTTCGGGAGTCGTGCAGGTGATTTCTTCAAAGGTGCTTACCGTCATAAAACGACGAGCCGGAGAAGTCGGTTTATATCTTTTTATACCCATTTCTGAATTCCTCCGTATTATTGCAACGAGTCAAAGAACTGAATGCTCTTGCTGTCTTTCTTCAAAGTGACGACCGCCTTTTTATAGTCGGACGTGTAACCTTGACTTCTGCCCATTCTCTTGAGTTTTCCGTGGCAGTTTACCGTGTTTACTTTCTCTACCTGAACGCCGAATCTCTTTTCGACTTCGAGTTTGATCTCGGTCTTATTGGCGTCTTTGGCTACGACGAACGTGTACTTCTTGTCCTGTATCGTAGCGTAACTCTTCTCGGAAAGAAGAGGTCTTAATATGATTTCTCTTTCCATTATTCTCCGTAAACCTCCTGTAATTTCTCCACGGCGCCCTGAGCGATGACGAGTACGGCGTTTTTGACTACGTCGTAAGTGTTCAACTGATCGACGGGAAGGGTTTGAAGTTTTTCGAGATTTCTCGCAGCCCTTATCACGAGCGCGTCGTTGTCGTTCATTACCATAAGCACGGTCTTCTCGAACTTGAACGCGTCAAGGAAGGCTACCATCTCTTTGGTCTTGCCGTTTTCCACCGCTATATTGTCTATTACGAAGAACTCGCCGTCCGCGACTTTTTTGGAGAGCGCCGAGAAAAGCGCCGTCCTTCTCGCGACCTTGTTCATCTTCTTGCTGAAATCTCTGGACTTCGGCGCGAATACCACGCCGCCCTTTATCCACTGCGGAGCACGGATAGATCCCTGTCTCGCGTTACCCGTTCCCTTCTGTCTCCACGGCTTCTTGCCGCCGCCTCTGACTTCGGTTCTCGTAAGCGTGCCTTTCGTGCCCTGACGCATATTGGCAAGACGGGTGACGACCGCCTGATGTATAAGCGGCTCGTTGTACTCTATCGCGAACAAATCGGAAAGTTCCATCGCGCCCGTTTCGTTTCCTTTCATATTATATACTTTTACACTTGGCATAATCTTCA
Organism: uncultured Clostridia bacterium; assembly: GCA_946540675.1. GTDB lineage: Bacteria > Bacillota > Clostridia > Christensenellales > Borkfalkiaceae > UBA10281. Next base: position 1,791 of record CAMNIW010000027.1, read on the forward strand.
CGCTCCTTATTTCACGGTGTCGGTCACAGTAACGATTCCGCCCTTGGGTCCGGGGATCGCTCCCTTTATAAGAAGGACGTTTCTCGCGGCGTCGACTTTTACGACTTCGAGATTCTGAATGGTCACTCTCTCGTTACCGTACTGTCCCGGCATGTGTTTGTTCTTGAAAACTCTCGACGGCGAACTGTTCGCACCCATAGAACCTACTTCTCTGTGTACGGGGCCTACGCCGTGAGTCATTTTAAGTCTGTGCTGATTCCATCTCTTGATAACGCCGGAAAAACCGTGTCCCTTGGTGTGTCCCACAACGTCGACCTTATCGCCCGCGGCGAAGGATTCGACCGTGATCACCTGTCCTACGGTATATCCGCCTATATCGTCGAGTCTGAACTCTTTAAGGACTTTCTGCGGCTCTACGCCGACTTTCTTGAAGAGTCCCGCTTCGGGCTTGTTGAGATCCTTTTCTTCAACTTTGCCGAAGCCCACTTTCAAAGCTTCGTATCCGTCTCTGTCCTTGGTCTTTATCTGTACCACGGGACACGGACCTGCTTCTACTACGGTGACGGGGATTACTTTTCCGTCTTCGGAAAAGATCTGCGTCATACCTAATTTCTTTCCAATGATTGCTTTATTCATAGATAAAGTTCACCTCCGTGTATATTTGTTTTTGTTTTTTTGCGATTACAACTTGATTTTTACGTCTACGCCCGCCGGTAAATGGATGCTGTCGAGAATTTTGGCGTTCGTCGAATATATGTCGATAAGTCTTTTGTAAGTCCTTATCTCGAACTGCTCTCTCGAATCCTTATACTTGTGGGGAGAACGAAGTATGGTTACGATTTCCTTCTCGGTGGGAAGGGGAATGGGACCGCTTATCTTAGCGCCCGCTTTCTTCATCGTTTCCACTATTCTCTCGGTAGCCTGATCGACCGTCTTGTGGTCATATGCCGCCAACTTGATCCTGATTTTTTGACCTGCCATTTTCTTACCTCCGATTTTATACTAACATTTCTGTCAACTCTGCCGTGTGTGTCGCGCAAATAACATTAAAAAAATCACTCGCCGCTGTGTTTTGCGAATGACCTTAAACCGTTTTTTTGCACAGTTAGTCGCAAGGGTTATACCCTCACATTTGTCAACGGAAATTATCTTCCTACTTAAAATCAGGTTCCGGAGCCTGAAAACAAGCGATGGTTTAAGTAACTTTCCGTCTCAACCCATATTAAACACAGCCTATATATCATACAATAATGAAAAGGCTTTGTCAAACGTTTTTACGGGATAAATAAAAATTTTTTAATATTTTTTATGGTTTTACCGCTTGGGGCGTATACTATATAATGATATAGGCAAAAACGGGGGTTTTCATATATCTTTCGTTTAACGACATAACGTTCCGACAAGTTGCAAAGTGTATTGCACGGACGGGGAACTCGCCGTTTAGCGGTTAAACGCAAATAAACTTTACGGGCGGACGCGAAAATCGCGTCCGCCCGTAGAATATCCGTATATAAATTAATACCCGAATATAGCCGAGCGTGAATAGGTTGAACTCGGCCGGGCTTGTTTTTCCGTTAAAAGAGTTTTTCCACCTTTATTCTGTCGTATATCTCGTAGAATTTGTCCGCGTAGAAAAGGTTTGTGCCCGGGGTCGTGACCGAAGCCGTGCCCGCCGCTACTCCGCACCGAAGTATCTCTTCGCGAGAAGCGCCGCGCTCTATCATTACGGTCGCCGCGGCTATCATTCCGTCGCCCGCGCCTACCGTGCTGTTTACCGCGACCGTCGCGCTCTTGCAAAAGAGAGCCGATTCTCCGTCGGTCAGTATCGCGCCCTTTCTGCCGAGAGATAAAAGCACGTTTTTGGCTCCCGCGTCTATCAGAATCCTGCAACCGTCTATCATCTCGTCGAGACTGTCGAAATGCCTGCCCGTTATCTCTTGCAATTCGTCCAGATTAGGCTTTACGAGATAGGCTCCGCCCGCAAGCGCCGAAACCATCTTGTTGCCCGTGGTGTCGATTATCTTTTTCGCTCCCGAAGCGATCGCCGAAGAGAGCCTTAAATAATAGTCGTCGGGAACGCCCTGCGGAAGCGAACCGCTCATTATTACGGCGTTCGCCTTTTTGGAAAGTTCGCCGACCAAGGCGACGAGTTCGTCCTGCTTTTCGGGGGTGACGGGTTCACCCTTGTCGTTTATCTCGGTCATCATAGACCGCTTATCCACTATCTTATAATTCGTTCTCGCGCTTCCGCCGTTCCATATAAAGGTGTTTTTCACCCCTTCGTCGTCGAGCGTGTGGACGAACATCTGACCGTTTTCTTCAAACATAAAACCCGTAGCGAAACTGTCGGCTTTGAGCCTTGCTACGCCTATCGCCGCGTTGAGAGCTTTACCGGAATAGGTTATTACTTTGTTGTCTATGCGATTGAGTGCGCCGAGTTTCAGCGAGCCGAGTTCTATCGTGCAGTCGACGCACGGGTTGGGACAAACGGATAAAATCATACTTACAAGTACCCCCGACTTATAGTATACAATACGGGGGCGGAGTTTTCAAGCGCAAAGAGAAAATTTAACGACTTTTTCACCTTTGCCGAAAGACTCTCCGTCCCCGTTATTTATATTATTCCGTTCAGCGTTTTATACCCTTGTATTTATACCCCGCGGAAGTTATCGCCGCGCGTATCTTCTCTTCTTCCGCGTCGCCGGATAATACGACCGCGACGTTCTTCTTATAGTCGGCTTTCGCCGTAACGCCTATTTCCGCAAGAGCCTTTTCCACTCTCTTCACGCAGTGTTCGCAAGTCATACCGCCGACGCGGATTTTTACACCCGTTTGCTCTTTTTCGGCGTGTTCCGCATTTTTGCCGAATTTGAAAAATCTTAGCCGCAGGGCGTTTAATACGACGAAAATGCTCGACAGACTCATCGCCGCGGAAGACCACATAGGATTCATTTCCACCCCTATCGGGACGAGCGCGCCGCACGCTATCGGTATAAGAATAACGTTGTAGAAAAACGCCCAGAAAAGGTTTTCCTTAATGTTTAGCATAACCTTTTTGCCGAGCCGCACGGCTTTTGCCGCGTCCGTAAGGTCGCTCTTTATCAAGACGACGTCCGCGCTCTCTATCGCTATGTCCGTACCCGCGCCTATCGCCGCGCCGACCGTCGCTTCGGTCAGAGCGGGAGCGTCGTTTACGCCGTCGCCGACCATCATTACCTTTTTGCCGCTTTGGGTTAGTTTCTTTATCTCGGAATGCTTGTCTTCGGGAAGAACGCCCGCGCGGTAGCCTATGCCGAGATCTTCGGCGACTGCCGCCGCCGCGGACTCCCCGTCGCCCGTAAGCATAACCACGTCTATACCCATATCCTTAAAGGCGTTTACCGCTTCTCTCGAAGACGGTTTCACCTTGTCTTTTATCGCGATGTAGCCGAGATATCCGCCGTCCTGCGCGACGTATAAAACGGTGCTTCCGGCCGTTTTTTCGGGATCTGCGAAAAAGTCGTTTACGCCCGACTTCGCCATCATTCCGGCGTTGCCTATAACGCACAGCCTGCCGTTTATCCTGCCGCGTATACCTTCGCCGGCGACCGCCGAAAAGTCGGAAACTTCTTCGTCCTTTATGCCGAGCGCTTCCGCCGCCGCTATCACGGGCTGACCGAGCACGTGCGAACTGCGCCTTTCAAGCGCGGCGCATATGCCGAGAAAATATTCGTCCGTAACGCTTTCTACGTGGTAATATCCGTCCGTTTCGGGTTTACCGTAAGTTATCGTGCCGGTCTTGTCGAGCGCGACCGTATCGGTATCGGCGAGATTTTGCAACGCTTCGCCGCTCTTTACGAGTATGCCGTTTTCGGCGGCTTTACCCGTGCCCGCCATAAGCGCGGCGGGAGTCGCGAGCCCGAGAGCGCACGGACACGAAACGACGAGTACGCTGACCGCGAGTTTTATCGCAAAGCGCGCGTCGCCCCGAACTATCATCCATACAATAAAGGTCGCGAGCGCTATCGCTATGACCACGGGAACGAACACCCCCGCCACCTTATCCGCTATTTTCGCTATCGGGACTTTTGTGGAGTTGGCGTCTTCAACGAGTTTGACTATCCTGAAAACGGTCGAATCTTCGCCCACGCTTTCCGCCCTGAAAAGGACGTAACCGCCCGAAAATCTCGTACCGCACACTATTTTTTTGCCTTCGTCCTTATATACGGGCACGCTTTCGCCCGTTATGACCGATTCGTCCGACCAGCCGTCGCCGCTTATGACCACGCCGTCGCAAGGCGCGGTCGACCCGTCTTTAAGCACGACGGTATCGCCGACTTCGAGTTCTGCCGACTTTATCGCGACTTCCTTTCCGTCCCTTAAAACGACCGCCGTATCGGGCGCGAGATCGAGAAGTTTCTCAACCGCGCTCATCGTCTTGTTTTTTGACTTCTCTTCTAAAAACTTGCCTATCGTTATAAACGCGAGTATCATTGCCGCGCCTTCGTAAAAAAGACCGGACATATACTCTTCGTGACCCGAAAAAATCATAACGGTAGCGAAAATACTATACGCGTATGATACCGCCGAGCCGAGACCGATGAGCGTATCCATATTAGGGTGCCCCGTGAACAGTTTTTTGAAACCGCTTATAAAATAATGCCTGTTGACGACGAGTACGGGGGTACACAGGGCAAACTGAACTATCGCCTGAACGGTCGCCCCGTGCAAAAACGGCGGTATGACGTTTACGCCCGTATCCATACTTATCATATGCCCCATCGACGCGTACATAAGCAAAAGCACGAGCGGAAGGGATATAAGGAGCCTGCGTTTGAGTTTTCTCGCCTGTTCGCCGCTCCTGCGGAGTTCCGCTCCGTCCTTTATGCCGTAACCTTCGGCGGTAACCGCGCGTTTTATGTCGTCGGACCTGTCTTCTTCCATCTTTACCGACAATACGCCGCTTATTAAGTTGACCGTCACGTCGCTGACCCCGTCTATCTTTTCGACGCACTTGCCGACTCTCGCCGAACACGCCGAACAGGTCATACCCGTGACCGTGAATTTTTTATCCATATAAAACTCCGAAAGTCCGCCTATAAGTCGATAATACCGATTTTACGGGCGGATATTCTCAAATATATAGTTGTCCGCAAACTCTATCGCGCGGGTCTTGTCCGTTTCGCTCCTTATAGTCCAGGAGATAAGTCTGCGGTTTTTTATGAGCCTTTTTTCGACGGGCAGAAAGTCGACTTCCATATTGATAAAGTCGGGTTTGGTCATAAAGTTGAAAAAACCCTTGGAAAGAAGTTTATCGACAAAAGCCGAAAGGTTTTTGTGCCGCGTCCTGCTTATCAGTTGTCCGCGTATCCACTCGGGACGCTTTTTTTTGAGTTCGAGCACGATGGTCGGATCGAAAGACTGAACGACGAACTCCCCTTTGTACGCGTCGAGAAGGGGTAAGGTCTTGTCCACTATCGTCTTCTTTGTCCTTTGCTGTTTGTATTCGAGAACGACGGGCACTCTTCCGCCGACGAGATCGAGAAATTCCGAAAAAAGCATTATCTTCTCGTCCGTGCCGCCGAGTCGGAGTTCTTTGATTTCCGCGTAGGTCTTATCCCATATAAGGCTGTCTTCGCCCGTCATTCTCTTTAAGTTGTCGTCGTGAAAACATACGACTTCGCAGTCCGCCGTAAGTTGTACGTCCATCTCTATCGGATAACCGTTTTCTATCGCCGAAACATACGCCGCGCGACTGTTTTCCGGTATGCCGTCTCCGTGCAATCCCCTGTGCGCGACGGGGCGGGTTATAAGCCAATGTCCGTCTTTTATCCTGCTCTTCATATTTTCCCCAAGCCTTACGTTTTTATGTCAGTTAATCGCTGCTAACCGCATATATTATAACCCGACGAAAGAGCGTTGTCAATCTTTTTCCGCTTCGGAGCAAACCTTTCGGGGGTAAAAAGATTTTATGCATATTAGTCTTTGATAAAACTTGATTTTATTCCGTAAATTATATATAATATTATAAAAGTATCATTTTACGCTGAAAGCCGTTTCGGGATTATATGAAGACGAAAAAGGAAAATATCAGGAATTTTTGCATAATAGCGCATATCGATCACGGTAAATCGACGCTTGCCGACAGGATAATGGAACTTACGGGGCAGGTCGCGGAAAGAGATATGGAAGAGCAACTGCTCGACTCTATGGATCTCGAACGCGAAAGGGGCATAACCATCAAACTCACCCCCGTAAGAATGTCCTATACCGCGAAAGACGGCAAGGAATACGTCTTTAACCTTATCGACACCCCCGGACACGTGGACTTCACATACGAAGTTTCGCGTTCTCTCGCCGCGTGCGAAGGGGCGATACTCATAGTAGACGCGACGCAGGGAATAGAAGCGCAAACTCTTGCCAACTGCTATCTCGCTCTCGATAACAATCTCGAAATAATGCCCGTCATCAACAAGATAGATCTCGCTTCGGCAAACCCCGACGAGACCGCCAAAGAGATAGAAGACGTCATCGGACTCGACGGCTCCGCCGCGCCGAGAATATCGGCAAAAAACGGCACCAACGTCGATGAAGTGCTCGAACAGATAGTCACGCATATCCCCGCACCCGAAGGCGACGACGACGCGCCCTTAAAAGCGCTTATCTTCGACTCTTATTACGACAACTTCAAGGGCGTTATATGCTTTGTAAGGATAGTGGACGGCACCGTTCAGGCAGGCGACAGGATAAAGACCTTTACGGGGGAAAAACAGTTCGAAGTGACCGAAGTCGGGACATTCAACCCCCAACTCCGTCCCAAAAAAACGCTCTCTTCGGGCGAAGTCGGCTACATAGCGGCGAGCATAAAGAGCATAGAAGACATCTCGGTGGGCGACACGATAACCAAGACGACTTTCGCCGCGCCCGAACCTTTGCCCGGCTATAAAAAAGTACAACCGGTCGTCTTTTCCGGCATATATCCGCTCGACGGGTCGAAGTTCAACGACCTTAAAGAAGCGCTGCTCAAACTCAAACTCAACGACGCTTCTCTCTCCTTCGAGCCCGACAACTCGGACGCGCTCGGATTCGGTTTCCGCTGCGGATTTTTAGGACTTCTGCATATGGAGATAATACAGGAGCGTCTGGAAAGGGAATTCGATCTCGAAATAATAACCACCGCTCCGTCCGTTTCTTATCACGTATATCTGACCGACGGGAGCCTGCTCGTCGTGGACAATCCGAGCAAGTTCCCCGACGTGTCCAACATAGACTATACCGAAGAGCCGATAATAACCGCGAATATCTTTACTCCGCCCGACTACGTGGGCGCGATAATGGAACTGTGTCAGGACAAGCGCGGAGTCTTCACCGATATGACTTATCTCGACGCGAAAAGGGTAAAACTCAATTATAAACTCCCCTTAAACGAGATAATATTCGATTTCTTCGACGGGCTTAAAAGCAGAACAAGGGGTTACGCGTCTTTCGACTACGAACTCGCGGGATACCAAAGGAGCGATCTCGTAAAACTCGATATGCTGTTAAACGGCGAAACGTGCGACGCCCTTTCGGTAATAGTCCATAAGGACAAGGCTTACGCAAGGGGAAGGGCTCTTGCCGAAAGACTTAAAGACGTCATACCGCGCCAACTCTTCGAGATACCGATACAAGCCGCAGTCGGCGGAAAGGTCATCGCGAGAGAGACCGTAAAGGCGATGAGAAAAGACGTACTCGCCAAGTGCTACGGCGGCGACATAACGAGAAAGAGAAAACTTCTCGAAAAGCAAAAAGAAGGAAAGAAGAAAATGCGACAACTCGGATCCGTCGAAGTCCCGAGCGAAGCCTTTATGTCTATACTCAAAATCGACAGTTCGGACAACTGATATGAGCGGAATATATATACACGTACCGTTTTGCAAGAGCAAATGCTATTACTGCGACTTCGCGTCTTATCCGCACGAAGTCGGAAAAACCGATATTTACTTCGCCTGTCTGTACAAAGAAATGAAAGGCAGGGCGCAAAGCCTTAAAGACTACGTTTTCGACACCGTGTATATCGGCGGCGGAACGCCGTCTTTCGTAGACCCGAAATATATCGTCGGCGCGATGCGGCAGATAAAAAACCTGTACCGACTTTCCGACGACCCCGAAATAACGATAGAGATAAACCCCGGCACGCTTACGCCCGAAAAACTCAAAGCGTACAAATCGGTCGGGATAAACCGTTTCAGCGTGGGACTGCAATCGGCGGACGACGATATGCTGTATAAACTCAACCGCATACACACGGCGGCGGACTTTTCGGACGCCTGCGCAATGCTTAAAGGCGAAAACGTTTCGGCGGACATACTTTTGGGTCTCGAAGACCAGACCGAAGAAGGATTTGCGAAGATGTCCAACCCGAAGTTCGAGATCTACCTCGACAAAGCGGGTGAATACCGTTTTCGCCTGAAGGCCCGCAACGGCCAGGTCATCGCCAGCAGTGAAGGCTACACCAAGATGGCCAGCTGCAAGAACGGCATCGACAGCGTCATCAAGAATGCTGACTCCCCGATCGTTGTAGCGGAGTAACCCGCCGCGGGGACTGCATATTAACAACTAAGGAAATCTTATGAGTACCACCGAACGCATCAGCCTCATGGAAGCCATCGAGCAGCGCCACTCGGTCCGGCAGTACAAGGAATCGCCCCTTCCGGCGGCCGTGATTGCCGAACTGGCGGACGCCGTCTTCGCGTGCAATGAAGAGAGCGGGCTGCACATCCAGCTCGTCACCAACGAACCGGACGCTTTTTCCGGAATGCGCGCCAAATACGGCAAGTTCTCCGGCGTGAGCAACTACTTCGCCATGGTGGGCAAGAAAGCGCCCAACCTCGAAGAGCAGTGCGGCTATTACGGCGAAAAACTCGTCCTGCTCGCACAGCAGATGGGACTCAATACCTGCTGGGTCGGCGGCACGTTCAACAAGCGCAAAACCGCGTTTGACGTCAGCAAGGACGAAAAGCTCGTCCTCATCATCGCCGTCGGATACGGCGCCACGCAGGGGCACACCCGCAAGAGCAAATCCTTCATGGATGTGAACCGCACCAAGGGCGTGATCCCGACCTGGTACCGGCGCGGTGTGGAGGCAGCTCTGCTCGCCCCGACCGCGATCAACCAGCAGAAGTTCTCGTTCAGCTATACCGGGAGTGCCGGCTCCGCACCGGCTGCCCCGACGGATGCGCCCAACAGCAAATCAGCTGCATCCCTTGCCGCTGACAATCCCTTCTCTGTTGAGACGACCCGGACCCTGCCCGGCGTGCATGTCGAAGTGGACGGGTTTGGCTTCTTCAGCAAAGTCGACC
>CAMNIW010000028.1 GCA_946540675.1 uncultured Clostridia bacterium
ATATATCTCAAAGGCAACTTCGGCGTATACGGTGATTTCAGTCAAGGCGTTCGCGACGACGTTCTTTTAGGCGAAAACTTCGTCATCGGAAAGCAAAAACAAAACGTTTCCTGCCTTATAACGGACGGATTCCCCTTCTTCTCGGGAGATATAACTCTGACTCAGACGCTTAACATAGAAAACGTCGACTCCAAACTCGTAATAGATAAACGATTCCACCTTATTTCGGTCAAAGTCAACGGAAACAAGGTCGGCGATATGATGTTCTCGAGCGAACTCGATTTGTCCGACTATCTCAAAAAGGGCGAGAACGAATTGGAGATAACGCTCACGGTCGGAAACAGGAACCTGCTCGGCCCCTTCCACACGCAAGATCAAGAAGATTTCAGCATAGGTCCGTACTCCTTCGAAAGACTCGGAACCTGGAAAGACGGAAAGAGTTCGATACTCCGCGAGAGCTACTCTTTCGTAAAAACCATACTGTAAAAACAAAAAACGGGGGCTGTCGCCGACAGGCGACAGCCCCTTTTATTTTTTAAGATTATATAAAAAGACAAACCAAACTATACAACAGCGGTATCGTCAGCACGGAAAGAATAGTGCTGCCGAGAGTGAACGCGACGGCGTTTTCGGTATCTCCGCCGTAATTATCCGCCATTGTAGACGCAAGACTTCCCGTCGGCACGGCAAACGCTATAAAGACGCCTATCACGGCGTTTCCGTCTATTACCGAACCGCCCGTTAAATACATCAGCGCAAACATACACGCGGTGGCCGTTATCGGATCGAACAAGAGTTTTAGCGCGGAAACGTAATACGTTCGCCAAGAGCCGAACAGCGACGAGAATTTCACGCCGCCGAGTTTCATACCGAGTATGGTCATAGAAAGCGGCGTGACAAGGTTGTTGAAATATGACGAATATCTGACCGCATACGGCGCGTATTCCTTTACTTTAAGAAGGTTCAGTATAACGCCGAGAACAAACGCGATAAGTACGGGATTGAGAAACGCCTTTTTGAAACTGACGTCCTTTTTGTCGCCCGTGATAAGATAAGTCCCGAGCGTGTATATGAGCACGTTATTTATTATGTTGACTACGATAAGCGCGGTTATCAGTTTAGAGTTGCCCGGAAAAACCGCGGTCGCGAGCGGTATACCGAGAAATCCGCTGTTGCCGAAAACCGAACACCAGCGCATCATTCCCCTTGTCTTCGTTTCTTTTTCCATCGCGGTAAAAGGTCTTGACAAAAAGTATTGCAACACTATAAAAGTTACGCCGACGGCAGCCGCTATTCCTATGACAGACAATAACTCGCCGTCGAAAACAACTCCGTCGATCACGTTATACGTTACCATAAACGGCATTCCGACGTAAACGAGAACTTTCGACAGTCCCGCTGACTGCTCTTTTGCAAGCATACCGCTCTTTACGAGTATAAATCCCGGCAACGCAAGCGCAACGAACATCGCGACGTTTATAAGCATCGGCAAAAATGCGTCCATACAAATAATTATTCCTTGTGCAAATTAATAAGATTATATAACAAAACGAGAATTAAGGCAACTTTTTGAGAATAAAAAACGCCGCCTGCGGATTTTTCCGCAGGCGGCACAAATTTATTTACGTTCGTATTCGAGCGGTATCCCGTAAACTTTTTCGTAAATCTCTTTCCATACTTCATAGTTGCGTTTTTTCATATTTTCGGCGTTTTCCATATCGCTTAAATCGACGTCGCGATATATGGGTTTGCCGACGTGGATCGTGTATGCCTGAACGGGAAATCCGTCGTTATCCAAATTATCGGTGTCGCGCATCGTGATAAACACGGGAAGAACGGGCACGTCGTTTTCGGCGGCGAATTTGAAAGCCGATCTCTTTAACGGTTTCGGCTTGCGATAGTTCCACCACATTGACTGTTCGGGATAGACGAGCACGAAATTTCCTCGCCGCAAAAGAGTGTTTACGGCAGTCACGAATTCTTTTAGCGTCTGCGTGTTGGAACTGAGCGGCAAGGTGTAGCAATTGCGCATAAGTTGCCCGTAAAAACCGGGAAAACTCGTGTAATTGCCTTCTTTTATCACTTTATAGAATTTTCTTTTTTTGTGTTTGGACGCTTCGTAAAGGTATTGCAGGGCGAAACTGTCCATAGCGTTGAAATGGTTGCACGTTACGACCGCACCGCTTTTAAGGTCGGCGAAATTTTCAAGTCCTTCTATGCCGTCAATTACCATTATCCCTTCGCGAAGGATCTTGTTATAGAACTTTCTCGCAAGGAAATACGCATAGCGCGTCTTGATCTTGCTGGATAATTTCTTTCTGAGATAGTCGACTTCTCCGGGTTGTATCTGCCTGCCGGGGGGGTCGTTTTCCACGTCCTTGTCAAACCAGCCGTTTTTTTCATATTCGGTTATTTTTTCGAGAACGGCGAGTCTTTCCTGCGATTTTTCCATCCTGTTACCTTCTTATTTTCCGAGATTGTCGATAACTCTCTGTATTCTCTTATTTTCTTCGACGTCGAGCGCCTGCTCCCTGCAAGTCTTTATGAGATTTGCAGTCTGATTGTCGGCGTGCTCCTGCAACTTTACGTCGTAAGCAGCCTTTATATCCCTTATGATCGCCGCAAACGTGGTTTTGTCGGAATAATACCAGAAATATTTTTCGTAAAGCACCCCGTCTTTGTGCCACGGTTTGAACGCGAGATTGTAATGAATAAGTTTGATTTCGTCTTCCGGAACAAGATTAGGATCTATGGGCATTTTATCCCACTCCGCACCTATAAAGCGAACGTGTCCTTTGCATATCGCGTTGAGATAATCCTGATCCTGCGCGACGTTAAACGTCACTTTGTCGATGAGTTCAAGGAATATATCCCTGAATTTTATCTCGCGGAGACGCGCGCTGTTCATAAGCAGTATGCCGGCGTTGAAATATTCTTTGTAAGACTTTACGCCTATTCTGTTTTCGACGTACATTTTGAACTCTTCGATTATCTGCACCGATTCGTCGGGAATAGCGCCAACGTAGTTGTCGCCGAGATCGACGTCGTAAAGTTTAGCCACGTCGTCCAAAAGGACTATATCGCTGTCGAGATATAAGACTTTATCGTATTCCGGATAGAGATCGGGAATAAAGAGCCTGTAATACGTCGACTTGGAATAATAGTCGCGTACGTGGAATTTCTCGAAAAACTCTTTTACCGATTCGGTAATATCGACAAACTCGACGTCGATATTCCCGTGAGAATATTCTCTTTTGATAATTCTTTCGGATGCCTTATCGATGTTGTCGGTGTGCAAACATTTGATAACGTAGTTTCTCTTTTTGTCGGCGTGTTCTCTTATCGATTCGAGTACGACCGAAAAAAACGGAACGTACGATTCGTCACAAGAAAAGAATAACACGACGTCTTTATTGTTAGTCATTTAACAATTCTCCTTAAAATTTTTCTTTTGAAAAACGCATAACCGCAAATCGCGATCGTCGGTTATGAATACAGTATACTCATTTCGCCGACTTTATGCAAGAGAATCGCAAACGAGCGACTCTCTAATGAAAAAACGTTATACGAGAATATTTTCTCACACTCTCGCAAAACGAGAATTTGAAAATTTTTCTCTCGGGAAAAGGTTGATTTCTATAAAAAACCGTGCTATAATTGTGATATGGGCAATATTAAAGACACCGTTCGCGAAAATTTAATAAACTTCCGCAAAGCAAATAAACTGACGCAAATCGAACTTGCGGATAAAATAGGATATTCGGATAAAGCGGTTTCGAGATGGGAACACGGCGACGTTATTCCCGACATAGAAACTCTCGACAATTTGGCAAAGGTTTACGGCGTGGACATTACCGCGTTTTTTAAGGAAAACCCGAATATCGAGCAGGAAAAGAGAAAGAAACTGCAAATAGGGAATAAACTCACGATTTCACTTCTTTCCATACTCGCGGTTTGGTTTATCGCAACGATCGCGCATATATACGTAAGCATTATTTTTAATTTGAACATCTGGGAAGTCTTTGTGCTTGCCGTACCCGTATCCTGCGTACTCGGAATTGTATTCAGCGCGATATGGGGAAGCCGGCGGCTGACTTTCGTGGTTATATCGATGCTTATATGGTCTACACTCGCCTATTTGTACATACATTGGCTAAATTATAACTTATGGCATTTATTCTTCGTCGGAATACCGCTGCAAATCGCGGTCGTGCTTTGCGCTAACTTGCGAAGATCCGGCGGCCGCGATAAACAATAATTTTACTATCGATAAAGGGAGATTTTTTATGATTCCGTATTTGTTATTTATTTTGTTATCTATGACCGCGGTAAGCGTCCTGAACGGGTTTTTCGGCGGTATGGGTTTCGGATACGCGATACTTTGGACGGTCATTGCGACGGTTTCGGTAATCGTGATAGACGGCGTCACCGCCGCGATAGCGCACGCTGTTAAAAATTATAACCCGTTTCATAAAATTTTTGAAATGAAAAAAAGAGAAAAAAGATTTTATGAAAAATTGGGCGTGAAAAAGTGGAAAGACAAGATTCCCGAACTCGGAAAATTTCTCGCAAAGTTTGCGAAAGACAAAATCGCCGAGCCGAACAACAACGAATACATATTCAAGTTTCTTATCGAAACGTGCGCGGGCGGAGTCGGACACTTTGTTTCGCTGTTTACGGGATTTCTTATAATACTGATTTTGCCATATAAACTCAATATCGCGCTGCCCGTCGCCCTCGTAAGTTTTATAATGAATATACCGTCGATAATCGTTCTCAGATACAACAGGGCAAGACTTGTCGCGGTGTACAGATTTAACGAGAGAAAACAACCCAAAAAAGACGCGGCTTAAAACAAAAGTTCGGGCGACGGATTTTCCGTCGCCCGTTTTATTCATATTTTATGCACGAATTCTTCGGTTTTTCTTCTCGAATAATGCATAGGAGAAGGTTTGCTGTTTTCCGCCCTATACCCTATGGGGATCACGCACGACGCGACGAGATTTTTCGGTAAAGACAATTTCTCTTTTACAACGTCCGGATCGAAATTGCAAACGTATATGGCGTCGAGCCCGTATTCGAGCGCGCCGTATATTACCGTCGTCGCGACTATTCCTATGTCCTGCAACAATTGGTTTTCGCCGCTGTATCTGTTATTCCACTTCTTGTTTTCGTCCCGACAAATAACGATGAGCGTGGAAGCGCCGAACGTTCTCGGCGAAAGTTCTTCGACCTTTTCTCTCCCCGTAACGACGTAAATCTCGTACGGCTGCTGATTTATGGCGGTAGGCGCAAGCCTGACGAGTTCGAGTATCTTGTCTATCTTTTCGCTTTCCGCATTCTTTTCGGCGAAACTGCGCACCGAATATCTCTCTTTGCAAATCTTTTCGAAATCCATATTAAATCTCCCGACAGGTTAAACCCGTCATTGTTATTATAATATCGGAACACCGAAAATGTCAAGCCGCGATCGCTTTACATAACTCCTTTATTTTGCTATTATTTATATATGAGATTGGATAAATTCTTTTCCGAAATGAAAATACTTTCCCGTAGCGAATGCAGGGACGAAATAAAGAAAAAGACGATAACGGTAAACGGCGAACCGGCAAAGTCTTCCGATATGAAAATCGACGAAACGAACGACGTGGTCGCACTGAAAGGTCAGGTCGTGAAATACTCGCCTTACGTATATATCTTGCTCAATAAGCCCGAAGGATACGTAAGCGCGACCGAAGATAAAAGCGAAAAAACCGTACTCGATCTTCTGCCCGAAAATCTTACGAAATTCGGTTTATTCCCCTGCGGACGGCTCGACAAAGACACTCTCGGACTGGTAATCCTTACTAACGACGGGGTTTCCGCACATAACGCCTTATCCCCGAAACGGCACGTCGAAAAAAAATATCTCTTCACCGCCGCCGACGAATACGGTGACGACGACAAAACCGCTATTGAAAGCGGAATAACGCTTGCGGACGGATATACTACCAAACCGTGCAAAATAGAGCGCATAGACGCGCATAGCGGCTATATTACTCTGACCGAAGGCAAATATCACGAGATCAAAAGGCTTTTCGGCGCGAGAAAGAATAAAATAGTTTACCTTGAAAGAATATCTTTCGGAAAAATCGGACTCGGAAATCTTGAACGCGGCGAGTGGCGGTTTATGACCGACGAAGAAAAAACGGCGTTTACGGGCAAGAACGGGACAAACTGACGCCCGTCAGGTATAAAATCTCTCCTTTCCGTCCAAAATATAAGCAAGGAGGGAATATTTATGAAAATAGCCAACATAATAGCCTATATTCTCGTTATTCTCGGCGCGATAAACTGGGGACTTTTCGGGTTGTTCAACTTCAACCTTGTTTCGGTCATATTCGGCGGAGCAAGAGTTATAGGGTCTATAATCGTCTACTCCATCATAGCGGTAGCGGCTTTATGGCTCGTTATATCTCCGTTTATAACGCACGGAAAACTTATGATGGTCGGCGAAGACGACTGATTTTTGACATAATAAGAGAGATCGTTCGATTTTGCAAAAGGTTTTTACGCGCAAATTCGCGGGCGATCTCTTTTATTTTGCAAATTTTCAAAAACTACGGTAAATTCCTTTACAAATAAAATATATTTTGATAAAATAATATTGCCTTTGGGGACGTAGCTCAGCTGGTTAGAGCGCTTCCTTGACATGGAAGAGGTCATAGGTTCGAGTCCTACCGCCCCCACCATTATCAAATCTCACCTGATAAGGTGAGATTTTTTTTACGGGGGTCGGTCGGCTGACGAAATAACGTAGCGCTCCGCTTCTCTTCGCTCACCGTCCTACCGCCTGACGTAAGTAATACGACTACCGATGATAAATCAGCGTCTACTCCTTTATAAAAGACCGCTTAAAGGCAAATATCCAAATGAATTACGGATACTTGACTCTTTAATAACCGTATGATATAATAAAAAAGTAGCCACCGGGTTACGCAACCGACGTTCGGTCCGATACCTCCGTTAGGTCTTAGAAGGAGATTCGATTTCTAAGCAACAATATCTTTATATTATAATTTTACCGATTTACACAAATGCGCATATTTTTGAAATAATATTGACGGGGAAAATTACTGTGAATACGAAAATCGACATCACGGACGTCGTCCTTTATACCGAAAGACTCACGCTTCGCCCGTGGAAACAGGCGGATCTGAAAGACTTTTTCGAGTATGCGTCCGTCGACGGAGTCGGTCAACCGGCAGGCTGGAAACCGCACGAAAATATAGAAGAATCCCAAAAAATTCTGAACGAGTTTATTGAAAACAAGAAAACTTTTGCTATCGTATATCAAGGTAAAGTCATAGGTTCGATCGGTATAGAAGAATACGACGAGAAAAAATATCCCGAATTTTCAGATAAGCAATGTCGAGAAATAGGATTTGCCCTGTCGAAAGAATATTGGGGACGCGGTCTTATGCCCGAAGCCGTAAAAGAGATAATCGCTTTTCTCTTTGAAACGGTCGGGCTTGACGTTATATTATGCGGACATTTTTTGTCTAACAAACGATCGGCGAGAGTGCAAGAAAAATGCGGTTTTACACACTATTCTTACGGCACTTATAAAACAAGATTAAACACGGTCGAAAAAGACGAAACAAATATTCTCACAAAACAACAGTGGCTGAATAAAACCAATAAAAAAGGTTGAAATCCGAAACGGATCTCAACCTTTTTTGTTTTAAGATAATCTTATTTGCCGAAATAGCGATCGAGAAGACCTTTGAACGCCTTGCCGTGACGCGCTTCATCGCGACCCATCTCGTGTACCGAATCGTGGATAGCGTCGAGATTGAGCGCTTTCGCCTTCTTCGCAAGATCGGTCTTACCTGCGGTCGCGCCGTTTTCAGCCGCTACGCGAAGTTCGAGATTCTTCTTCGTGGAGTCGGTGACGACTTCGCCAAGCATTTCCGCAAATCTCGAAGCGTGATCCGCTTCTTCATAAGCCGCTTTTTCGAAATACATACCGACTTCGGGATAACCTTCTCTGTAAGCGACTCTCGCCATGGCAAGATACATACCCACTTCGCTGCACTCGCCTTCAAAGTTCATTCTGAGACCTTTTTTGATCTCTTCGTCGACGTCTTTGGCAACTCCGACGACGTGTTCCGCCGCCCAAGTCATCTCTTCGTCCTGTACGGTGAATTTTTCACCCGGACATTTACAAATCGGACATATTTCAGGGGCTTCATCCCCTTCGTGAACGTATCCGCAAATGGGACATACATACTTCTTCATATTTAACCTCCAAAAATAAATAGTTTTATTTCTGTTCTAATTTTAACATTGTGTGCTGTCGCTGTCAACGTTTTTTTCAATATTTTGCCTTCGCCTTAATACGACCGTTATAATCTCGTTCAGTATCTCGGCGATAAAAATAATTACGAACCCTATGATCATAAACACCGTCAAGGTCGTACCGCCGAGTATCAAATCGAATATAACGGCAAAAACGCCTTCAAGGCTCAATATAAGCGCAGCCGTAACGTGCGAAACGGATTTTTGTCCGTACATCTGTCCGAATTGCGCAAAACACGTGGCGACAAGTCCGAGATACAGTATTTTCCACACCGCTTCTCCGTCAATCGAAAAATCGGCGTAGTATATGGGGAATTCCGCCACCGCTGTAAGTATACTGAACAAAATCGCCGTAGTCAGAAGTTCGATGAACAAAAGACAAACGGGATCGTCTTCCTTTGAGTATTTATCTATAAAGACAATTTGCAACGCATAAAAAAACCCGCAGGACACCGACAACGCGTTGCCGAGAAGTTCGGACCCCGGCGCGGTTTCGTCTTTGCCTATAAGCGCGACGAGCGCTATACCGCAAAGACATAAAATCGCTGATATAACGTTTACCGCACTCGGTCTTTTTTTAATAAAAATCCACGCCAAAAACGGCGTCATCATACAGTAACTCGCCGTTAAAAACGCGTTTTCGGACGCGGTCGTGTTTTCAAGTCCCCACGTTTGTACGGCGTAAGCGCAAAACAGTATCGCACCGAGAATCACGCCGCGCATAAACGTGTTTTTGCTCATTTTCTTTATTTTGCCGAAGCCTATCAGTCCTATCACTGGTACGGCTATAAGAAACCGCGCCGCAAGAATAAAAAATTTGAAATGTCCGTTACCGAGTTTGTCGAGCGTGTCTTTGAGAATTATGAACGAACTGCCCCAAATTACCGTAGTGAGTAAAAGCAGGACTTTACCTATAATACCTTTTTTTGCTTGATTTAACATACTCGCTCTTTTACGAAAATAAGGCGAATAGCAACGCTATCCGCCCTCACTTTTGTGAACTTTATTCAGCCTTTTCTTCTTTAACGGTCTTGTCTACAACCAAAACTCCGTCATAGTATCCGCACTTCGGGCAAACTTTATGAGCCGCTTTGAGTTCGTGACATTGAGGACATTCCACCAACGTGGGAACTTTTGCCTTGTAATTGTTTGCAAATCTCTTGTTTCCTCTTTGCTTGGAAACCTTATGCTTAGGAACTGCCATTTTTTATACACCTCGCTTGTGTTATGTTACTTATTGCAATCGCACTGCCCTTTGTTAAGATCGGCTCCGCACGTGGGGCATAGGCCCTTACAGTCATCTTTACAATAAACGGCGTAAGGAAGAGAAAGAATGATCTTGTCGTTTACCATATCGGTAAGATCCACCGTTTCTTTATAATAGGGATACGCCTCATCGTCCGAAGGAGAGAATTTCTCGTCAAACGGAACGACTTTTTCATATACGGTAGGAGTAAGACATCTCGAACATACGGTGTTTATCGAATACGATATTTCGCCGTTTACGAAAACGTCTTCGCCGTCGACCTCGAGTTCTCCCGTAACGGATACCGCACCCGAAAAGGAAGACTCCGGAAGCGTCAATAAAGCATCGTCCGCTTCGTAGTCGAAATGAAAGGAGCAACCGCTCTTACCTTTTAATCTCAGCCTTTTTATATCAATGACCATACAGACTTTGTAAATTATATCTTATTTTTTCTATTATGTCAAATTTTTTAAGCCAAAATCTTAAAATTGACCGATTATTTTGCAAGACGTTCGGTATCTCTCGCGATGACCAACTCTTCATTGGTCGGAATAACGAGAATTTTGACTTTCGATCCCTTGCCGCTGACGTCGGTTATTCCGTCGCCTATGTGCGCGTTCTTTTCTTTATCGAGAACTATTCCCATAAATCCGAGATCGGAAACGATATCTTCTCTTACCGAAGCGTCGTGTTCGCCTATACCGGCGGTGAATACCACGCAGTCTACTCCGCCGAGAGCAGCCGCGTAAGCGCCGAGATATTTCTTACAACTGTATTTGAATACGTCAAGCGCGAGTTCCGCCCTGTGATTTCCTTCTTTTGCCGCCGCGCTGAGATCCCTGAAATCCGAAGACACTCCGGAAAGTCCGCTTACGCCGGATTTCTTGTTGAGATAAGTCAACGTCTCCGAAAGGGTCATATTGTACTTGGTGGCGAGAAATTCCACGATCGCGGGATCGAGATCGCCCGATCTCGTGCCCATAGGCACGCCGCCGAGCGGAGTGAAACTCATGGAAGTGTCCATACTCTTGCCGCCTTTTACCGCGGATATGGAAGAACCGTTGCCGAGATGCATCGTTATCACTTTGAAATCGGGATCGTTTTCTCTTCCGAGATACTTAGCGGCTTCGGAAGAAACAAACCTGTGGCTCGTTCCGTGGAAACCGTATCTCCTTACCTTATAATCGGTATACGCTTCGTAAGGTATGCCGTATATATAAGCCTTTTCGGGCATCGTCGAAT
>CAMNIW010000029.1 GCA_946540675.1 uncultured Clostridia bacterium
ATCTCGTCGGCGGCGTGGTCATCGTCTACGCTCTCGAAGAGTTTATCATCGCGACGGCGACGAAAACTCTCGTATACGGGCGTGGTCACCTGATAGACGTAATAACCCAGACGGCGATAGGCGTACTGCTTATACTGTCCGCCGAAGACGTTATAAAAGTCTGCCTTATATGGGGCGTATGGTCTATCCTTCGCGAAAGCAAAGAGCTTACGCGCGCGCTTGCCGCCGTGTTCAAAAAACGTCCCGGGCATATAAACGCCGTTGAGTCCGTCGTTATGATAGTCCTGTCCGCGATAATGGTTATCGAACCGTCCGAACACCACGCGCGCCTTCACGTCATACTCTTAGGCGTCGAACTCATTCTCGAAGTCGTCTTCGAGTGGTTGAACACCTTATACGACTTTTCGGAAAAGAAAAAAGCCGCGAGAGAAACTCTCCGGCATCAAGCGGATCTCTCCGCGGAAACGTCGCCCGAAGCCGCGGCGGCGGACGACGAATAAAAATTCTTATAAACAGGCGGGGTCGTCGCATCAAGCGACGACCCCCCCTTTATTTTTCAGTAAACGAGATACAACACTCTGTATTTTCCGCCGTTTACCATACGTGAAACCGATTTTTCTATCTTTGCCTTGACCGCGCTCGGCATCGCGCCCGCCTTCCTGTTTATTTCATCCCCGACGAGTGACCCGATAGGACGACCGAAGACTTTTGCTTCGGCGAGATTTTCGCCGCCGATAAAGTCGATAAACTCTTCGCACTGCTCCTTTGTTCCCGATATCGGATTTATCGTCACCTTTACCCCCACCTTTATAAGGTGCAGGCTCTCGGCGTTGGCGGTAAGCCTTACTTCGTATCTTCCGCCGGCCTTGACGACCGCAGGTTCGCCGAGTTCTACTCCGCCGGCGGTCGGCAGAACTATTCCGTAGCCCGTCTCTTCGACTTCCGAAAGGGCGTCTTTTAACTTCGCGTATTCTTCCCGTGCGGTTTTAAGTCCGACGATAAAGGACATAAGCCTGTATTCGCCGTCTATGTTCTCGCCGCAAGTCTCGCTCAATACGTCGTAAAACAGCGAACTTTCGGCGTTGAGTTTTATAGCCGCCCTGCCTTCCCCCGCGAAGAGTTCGACCTTTTCGGGGATGATCTTTTCTACCGCCGCCGTCGCCGCTTCGAGTTTTTCGCAATCTTTCATCTTGCTTATATCGAGCGAACACGCCCTTACCGCTTCTATCACGGCCGAAACGACTTTCTCTTTCGGCGAGAGCGCGGCGAGCCAGTCGGGAAGGTCGACGTCTATCGAGCGGACGGGGAATTCCGAAAGGACTTTTTCCATTACGAGCGAATACTTTTCTTCGCCGTCTTCGGCGGCGTTCATCGTGACGACGGATACGCCGTACTCTTCTTCGAGTTCTTTTGCCGTAGTCTTCGCCGCGTCGCCGTTCGGGTCGGAAGAGTTAAGGACAATGACGAACGGTTTACCTATTTTCTTCAACCGTTCTATTGTTTTGCGTTCCGCCGGAATATAATTTTTGCGCGGAATATCGGTAAAACTCCCGTCGGTCGTAACGACTATGCCTATCGTGGAGTGTTCGGAAATAACTTTATCCGTGCCCGTCTCCGCCGCTTCTTCAAAGGGCATCGGCTCGGCTCTCCACGGGGTGACGACCATTCTCGCTTCGCCGTTTTCTTCGTGACCGATAGCGCCGTCGACCATAAAGCCGACGCAGTCTATAAGCCGCATTCTCGCGTGGGTTTTGCCTTTCAGCGAAACTTTTACCGCTTCGCTCGGGATAAACTTCGGCTCGGTCGGGGTTACGGTTTTGCCCGCGCCCGACTGCGGCAGTTCGTCCGTCGCGATCATCTTTTTGTTCTTGCCCGAAATGTTAGGCATTATCATAAGTTCGGCAAACTTCTTGACGAAAGTCGATTTGCCCGTTCTGACGGGTCCGACCACGCCCACGTAGATGTCGCCGTCCGTGCGTTTTGCGACGTCCTGATATATATCGAATTTTTCCATAGCGAATAAAAATCCTCCCTGACTGAAAGCAGACGCGAGCGTCTTACATTACAGTGTATGGAAGGATTTTGTCGATTATGATAAAATTTTCAACTTTTCCGAAAACGGTATTCTTTCTCCCTTAATCGCATTGCCTGGTATATTTACATCTCGGATAATTGTGGCACCCGTAAAACATACCGTACTTTCCCTTTCTTAATTCGAGAAAATCACCGCATCCGGGACAACGCATATTATAATATACCGCTTTCATATTATTGTTCATATATTTGCAATACGGGTAATTAGAACAACCGTAAAACTGTTTTCCGTCCACTTCGGCGTTCCTTAATACCAAATGACCCGATTTACACCAAGGACAAGGGATCTCTTGTCTGTCCGACTTTTCCGCAAAATCGTTCAAAATATAACATTTGTTTTTTATCTCACGTATAAATTCCGAAGATTTACTTTTTTCCGACAACAGATACACTATGGATTTCGTTCTTGTCAAAGCCACGTAAAACAACCGACGCTCTTCGGCATACTCATAGTCGTTTTTTTTGCCCAATAATAGCGTTAAAACGTCGTCGTCTTCCATCTTATTCGGAAATCCGTTTTGAGCGTCTTCACCGCTTATCAAAACGACAAAGTCGCTTTCCAGACCTTTTGACCCGTGAACCGTGCTGTACTTCAGTTTAAGAAACGGAAAACCGAAATGCGTTACTTTTGTATAATCGCTTTGCACCTGTATTTCTTTACAAACATATGCGTCTATATCGTGTGTGTTTCTTCCCAAAATCAATACGCTTGCGGTAGAATTTATTTTGTCAATATCTGCAAGAGCGCTCGTCAACGCTTTGCCATAGTCGCCTTTATGATAAATGATCCTTACCGGCTTATCCTGATGTTTTGCGGATCTTATATGCTTTTTATACTGACTCGGATTTGCCGTAATAAACGGCTCCACTATCGATTGCAGTTCGGCTGAGTTTCTGTGCGTAGACGTTATATAATTGAGTTTCGCCCCTTCGAAAATCTTTTCAAAGTCCAAAAACACGTTTATATCGCACCCCGCGAATCTATAAATCGCCTGCCAGTCGTCGCCGACCGCAAACAGTTTGGAGTTGCCGTGTTCGATAAGTTTTTTCAAAAATCCGGTTCTGCTTTGAGATATGTCCTGAAACTCGTCGACAATAATATATTTGTATTTGAAATTCGACGTATAATCAAGCGCGTCTATCGACTGTAATATCATATCGTCAAAATCGATTTTGTCGGCGTGTCTCAGGTTTTGTATATAATAAATGTATATGTCTTTGCAAATATCTAAAAACAGCCGCGTACGGTTTGTTTCATATCGTCCGTCGTCTAATTGTTCCTTAAATCTCTCAAACCCCGTTTCGTCCTTTTCTTGCGACTTATATAGAGATATAAACGTCATTATCAGATTAAAGAAGGAAGTGAAATCCCTGCCCGAATAAACATTATGCAACGAGTCGAAAATATCCGTTTGCGACAAAGGATTAAATTTTACGCCGTTTTGTTTTAACCGAAATTCCAGTTTTTCGAAAATCGTACCTTCCTTAAACTCGTATGAATACGTTTCTATACATCTGGTTCCGTTTTCTCTGTGCGTTTGCCTTTTCCATTGCATAGACTTAACGTATTCGTCGCTCGCTTCTTTTTCATACTGCGGGGCGTTTCCGCTTCGATCTATGCCGTAATGTTCCAGATATATACCGTAGTCGGTCAAATAAAAGTCGGGAGTATATTGCCTTTTTTCGGGAGTGCTTGTATCTACTTCATAGGGTCTTTCGTATTCGTAATTAACACCGTTGATGAAAAGATAGTTCGCTATCACAAGTTCTTCGACGCTTTTTACGTTTTCTTTTTTTAACGTTTCGTGTCGGCTTTTGTTCTCGGATAATTTACCCAACCTGTCCCGAATCGTCCTGAAATTCAACGTTTTCAGGTCTTTGAAAAGTTCTCCTTCGTTTTTATACTTTTTTTTGCGTGTCGGGATCGCATAAAAATATAACGCGATAAATTTGAAAATTTCGTTTGCGATTTTTTGGTTTTTCAGCAATTCTTCTTTAAAGAAACGGTTTATATATGCTTTTAATTGGTCTTCTACGGTTCTCTTCTTTCCGTGCACTTCCGTCAATATTTTAAGTCCTAACGCGTGAAAAGTCTCTACCGTCAATCCTTTTTCAATCTTCCCGACCTTTTCTTCGAGATCTTTTGCGGACGCCTTGGAATAAGATAACAACAATATCTCTTCCCTGTTTGCCGCTCCTGTTTCCATTAAATATTTCACTTTGCCGCAAATAGTGAGCGTTTTCCCCGAACCCGCTCCGGCTATCGTCAAATTTGATTTCGGGTCGCACAATACGGCGCGCCTTTGCTCGTCGTCAAGACTTTTTCCGTTTACATCGTCAAAAACCGAATCGCGTATATGCCTTTTTATAAACTCTTCGTTATGCTTATTTATAACGTCGTGATTTATAACGGGCGCTTTATAGTATTGTTTTTGATAACGGTAATATTTTTCAAGCAGTGCCGACGCCTTGGACAAGACCGCGGATATACTTTCGTCGTCAATATAACGGTCAGGTAAAGAATCGATCTCCTTTTTTATAGACAAAACAAGTTGCTTTTGTTCTCTTATTGTCTCATAGTCGGATAAGATCTCTTCGATGTTTTGCTTATAGCGATCATATTTTTCTTTTTTCTTAAAAGAGTTGGGAACAACGTATGCGTAAACGCTTTTTACAGTATCAAAAATTCCTTCGATTTTCTCTTTGTCATATTCTAAAATATTGTCGAAAACGTCCTTAACGGGTTCGTCTTCCAACAGTCGATCATATTCGGCGGTAAGAATTTCTATATTCTTGTTATGTTCTTCTACCCTTTGGATACAAACGTTATATCTCGATACAACGTCCGCGTATAAGTCGGATTTTGCCAGCGACGCGATTCTCTTTTTATTTTTCTCTTCGTCGTTATTTATCGTTTCGAAAAGAGTAAGAGCCGTTTCCGTTTCTTCGATATACGCCGTTATTTTTTTTGCTTTATTTTTCAGAAAAATATTTTTGAGAAAGTTAAACATTACATTCAGCCCGTTCAATGTGTTATCTTATATATTCTATCATATCTCAATTAAAACTTCAACATGTTGAAACCTTTGTTTTTCAAATTTTAAGACCCCCTGAAATTCAGGGGGTCTTGTTATTTCTCTTCTTTGTTTTCTCTCGCGATAATGCGGATCGGAGTGCCTTCGAAACCGAAGACCGACCGCAACGTGTTTTCCAAAAACCGCTTGTACGAAAAATGCATAAGTTCGGTATTGTTGACGAAAAACACGAACGTCGGCGGATTTACTCCGTCCTGCACCGCATAGTAAATTTTCAGCCGTTTGCCGTTTTTGGTCGGCGGCTCGGTCGCGCGGACGGCGTCGCTCAATACGTCGTTGAGCATACCCGTCGTTATGCGCTTGGAAGCGTTTTCGTATACTTCGCACGCAATGCCCAGCACTTTATTTACCCTGAGCCCGAACTTCGCTGATATGTATACCGATTTATAATAGTCCATAAAGGCAAGTTCGGTCTTTATCTTGTTTTCGTACTCGTTTATCGTGTGGGTATCTCTTATTATCTTATCCCACTTGTTCATTATGACGACGGAAGGCTTGCCCTGCTCGTGCACGTAGCCGGCAATCTTTACGTCCTGTTCGGTTATGCCTTCGGACGCGTCGATAACTATTAGGCATACGTCCGCGCGCCTTATCGCGGCGAGAGAGCGCAAAACGCTGTAATACTCTATATCTTCGTCTACCGAGCGTTTTCTCCTTATCCCCGCGGTGTCTATAAGGACGTACTTCTTGCCGTCGACTTCTATCGGAGTGTCGACCGCGTCGCGCGTGGTTCCCGCCGTGTCGGAAACGATAGTCCTGTCATAACCGAGAAGGGCGTTTGTAAGGCGCGATTTGCCCGCGTTGGGCTTGCCGACGATAGCCACTTTAAGCGCTTCGCCGCCGTCTTCATACTCCCCGTCGGGAAGATTTTCGCATACTTCGTCGAGAAGGTCGCCGAGACCTTTCGCCTGTTCGGAAGAAATGCCGATAGGTCTGCCGAGTCCGAGTTCGTAAAAGTCGAAAAGCACGTCTTCGCGGTATACGTCGAGTTTGTTGACGGCGAGAACTATGGGTTTTCCCGATCTTCTCAGCATCTCCGCCACGTCGTAATCGGAAGCGGTGAGTCCCGTCTTCGCATCGCAAAAGAAAATTATGACGTCGGACGTCTCTATCGCTATCTCCGCCTGCTTTTTGATGTGCTTCCACATCTCGTCGAAAGAGCGTATCTCTATACCGCCCGTGTCGATAAGAGTGAACTGCTTTCCGCACCACTCCGCATCGGCATAAAGCCTGTCGCGCGTGACGCCGGGCTTGTCTTCGACTATTGAAATTTTTTGTCCGGTGACCTTGTTGAAAAACGTGGACTTTCCCACGTTAGGCCTACCGACGATCGCAACCAGCGGCTTACTCATAACTAAGCCCTCCTTTCGGTCAATCCTCCGAGAGCGAACGGAAAAACCCTTCGCCCGTTCCGTCGGTAATCCTCACCTCTTTTCCCACTATATCTTTAAGCCGTCCGACGGTCATACCGTCGAGAAACAAATCGGTATTCTCTTTCAGAACGTGTCTCGGCATAACCAGACAGTCGTAATCTCCGCCGTAATCCTTTACCGCCGCGGCGATGTCTCCGCCCGTCAAAAGCCCCGTGCAGTTTACGCTTTCCCCGAAAAACTTGTTTTTTACCGCGAGCGTTTCGGTCTTTATTCCTTTGACGTACTTTTCAACGAGTTTGCCCGCGCCGCGTATATATTCCGCCGCCGACGTTCCGCATATAAGCAAAAACGAGCGGTGATATTCCCTTTCTTCAAGGCTTATCTTCAGTTCCCTGTCGAACTTCGCGGTCGTGCCTATCCCGTTTTCTATTTGCGGAAACGCTCCGTAAAATTCGTATTCTTCGACGGCTTCGCCCGCCCTGAAATAAAACTCGTCGCCGAGTTGGACGAAGTTTACTCCGAACTCTTTATTCAGCCGTCTCGCCTGATCTATGACTTCTTTCGCGTACTCTTTATCTATGTCGTCTATATGCGTGAGATTTTCCCTGAATTTGGTCATCCCCACGGGAACGACCGCCATGGTCTGAACTCTCGGATAAAACTTAAACAGTTCCCTTGCCGAATAATCGAGTTCCTTTCCGTCGTTATAGCCCCTTGCGAGAACTATTTGCGTATGCATCGTTATTCCGCCTTCGGCAAGCCTTTTCACGTAGTCCGCTATCCTTCCGGCAAAGCGGTTGCGGAGCATCTTTTTGCGCAGTTCGCCGTTCATCGTATGCACCGAAACGTACAGCGGAGAAAGATTCAGGCGTATTATTCTCTCTATATCTTCTTCTTCGGCGTTGGTAAGCGTCACGAAGTTTCCGCAAAGGAAACTCTGCCTATAATCGTCGTCTTTGACGTACAGCGTATCGCGCATACCGCGGGGCATCTGATCGACAAAGCAAAAAACGCAGTTGTTGCGGCACGTGCGTATCGCGAGATTGTCGCTTTCGAAATTTATCCCCAGCCTTTCGTCGTCGTCCTTTTCAATCTCGCAGGTAGAAACGTCGCCGTTGGTCTGCCTGACCGTTATCGAAAATTCGTTTTTCGCGTCGTAATAGAGATAATCGAGAATATCGACGGCGGGGTGCCCGTCAAAACAGAGAAGTTCGTCGCCGCGTTTAAGTCCGAGTTCTCTCCCTATTCCGTTTTTTTCCGTCGATCTTATCTTTAACATTTTATTCCCGCCTCTTTATAAGCCTGTAAATCTCGTCCGCTATTCCTTCGCCGCCGAAGGGCTGTAAATTTTCTTTCGCCTTTATCATCGCGTTGTACTTTTCGCCGCCGCCCATCGCGGAAAGCAAAAACTCCACGCATTTTTCGGGTTTCTTTATCCTGACGGCATTGCCGACAATATTGACGTAGTAGTTCGCGATAAACCTTTCCACCGTGTGGACGCTTCTTATCACGACCATCGGTACCCCGAAAAACGCGGGTTCCAAAATGCCGCTGCCGCTCTTGCCGAAGTACAGGTCGGAAGCCGCTATAAATTTGAGTACGTCTTCCCTGAACGCGAGCGGATAGAACGAAATATTCTTGCCTTTCTCAAGTTTTTCGAGATGGTTTTTGAGTTGTTCGTTCTTGCCGCACACCGCGATAAGGTTTATATCGGGGTCGGCTTTCAATATCGCTTCGCAAAGTCTCGCGGTCGGACCTATGCCGTAGCCGCCTTCCATAACTATCGCGGTAAACTTGTCTTCAAGTCCCAGACTCTCGCGGAGTTTCTTCTTGTCCCGTTCTATTTCAAACGCTTCGCCGCGGATTGCCGACGGAACGAGTTTTAAGTTGTCGTCGTTAAAACGCCTTTTGAAATGTTTTCTCGCGCGGTCGTATCCCCACTTTACGGATATCATATCGAGATCGCACCTGTAACGGAACAACGCGTTGAGATGCGCGTCCGGCCCGTACATAACGGTAAGCGGCTTGTCCTTCATATGTTCGGCGTAAAAGTTGGTCGACCAGTGCGTGCTGACTACGACGTCGGGCTTTATCTTGTCGAGATAAGAAAGAGAGTCTTTGTATACGCCGGGCTTAAAAAACTTCATTATAAACCCGCTCGAAATATTCGACCCGAAAATGTTCATTACGGCGGTGGACAAGTACCCGTATGCCGCGCTCTTGGTATACTTCTTTACTTCGTCGCACATTTTCCGCTCGAATTTTATCGCGGCGGGAGTTCCCACTTCCTTAAAAAAATCGCTTCTTATTATCTCGAACTCGTCGCCGTATTTTTTTTCAAAAGCGTCGCAAATGGCTTTTTCCGCCATAATGTGACCGAATCCCGCTTCTACAAACGGGAACAAAACTTTCTTTTTCGACATATTTCTCCCAAGCCTTATTCCTGCAAACCGTTCTCTTTATCTTCGGTAACGTCCGCACCGTCGCAAAGCGGCTCCGCGCCGCCCTGTAAAGGCTTCGTTTCGTCTTTTTCCGGCTCGGAAAAACTTTCGGGGGGTATCTCCGTCTTGTTCGTCCCGACGGTCTTTTCCGCAACGCAAATCACTAAGATAAAGAACAGCGGGCAATAAGGTATAAAATAAGTTATATCGAGAAGGGCGATAAGCGTAAACGCAAGCGCGTAACTTACGACGTATACTTTCCCTTCGTAATTTTTGATCAAGACCATCACCACGCCCGTGGAGAACAAGCCGAGAGCGAGCGCTCCGAAAAGTCCGCTCGACCCGAGAGCCTGCATAACGAAGTTGTGGAACAATACTTCGAACATCGTGTTTTCCGCGATCCCGCGTTCGCCGGCGCGGGTGTAGAAAGCGCGCGCATAGCCGCTGCCGAACAGGGGCTTGTCAAAGAAATACTCCCACGCTCTCTTCCAAAGGTTATCCCTGTTGGAGAACGTGACCGTGCCGTGGAGCGCGTCGTCTATGACGTTTAAGAAATAGTGCCAGCCGTAACTTTTGGTTCCGCTCGGCCCTTCGACGAAGAGTATCGCGAGAAAGGCAATGACAGCCAGCGTGAAAACCGCCGCGACCACTATCAGAAGATGCATTTTTCTCTTCTTTTCGCTTTTCACTATCGCTATTATAAAGAGCACGGCGAGTATCGGAAGTCCGCACACTATGCCGGCGCGGTTGAAGGTACAGAAAAGCGCGAACACGTTGACGAACACGAGCAGTTCGTACAAGATATAGTTTTTACTCTTTTGCATTTTATACACGACGAAGAACGTAAAGGTGATGAGAGTCTCGCCTATTACGTTGCTGACTCCCCAGCCTACTATCATCTTGTCTTTGCTGAAATTGATAAAACTCTCTTTTACCCCTTCTATCCCGTTGTCGAAAAGTCCGCGCGCTATCATCTCGGCGTAAAACCAGAAAATTTCCGCCGCAACGAGTATTGAAAGGACGGTAAACAGCGTAGCGACGTAATCGAAAAGTCCTTCCTTCTTTTGGAAAAGCGCGGTTATAAAGACGTAAACTCCACAGTATACGAACGCCTGAAACGCCCCGAACAGCAAACTCTGTCCGTAATAGGCAAATCCCACGCCCGACAAAAGAAACGAGAGTCCGAGCGCGCCGAAGGCTATATACAGTTTGCCGCTTTTCATATCGGGGCGGCTCTTTATTATCCTGTAAATCGCCGCCGCAAGAAACAGCACCGCGTCGATGGCTATCACCGTTATCGCCTTGGGTCTGAGATAATAGTTCTCGCTCATATTCTGAAAATATCCCGGACTGTTCTTCGTGGACATCACGAATATGGCGCATACGAAAAGAGTGAACGGGGCGCGCGTGTCTTCGGTAAAGACGAAAAGCGCCGCCGCTCCTATTAAAAGCGTCGATATTCCGAGAAGGTCGAGCGTTAAAATATGAAAAAGAAACGCGATCCCCGCCGCTGCGAAAATAAACGCGTCCGTCCGTAAAAATTTCAAAAAGTTTTTCTGATGCCCGTCGACAATTGCCGTCATAAAAACAAATTCCCCGTCTCAAAAATAAGGTCGTCAACAAACTATAATAACCTATTATAGAGTTATTATACTATAAACGTAAATAAAAAGCAAACGTTATTTATATAAATAAACCGCTCCCGTAAAGCACGATAAAAGGGGCGGCGCATAACGCGCCGCCCCGAAGAACAGTCTTTTTATCTCGTAAGTGTAACACACCTTATCAATAGTCTTTTTAAGCGGCGATAATGCGGTCAACG
>CAMNIW010000030.1 GCA_946540675.1 uncultured Clostridia bacterium
AGAAGTTGGCCGACTGACGCTTATAGTTGTCTCCCGATACCGAAAGACGCACCTTTCCCGTGGTAAAGCCGTGCCATATCACGTCCGCCATACTGCCGAAAAACGTCTTGTCGTCGAGATCGACTATAAACCTGTTGTTGACGAATATTTCCTGCGTTACGGGATTATATGATACCGTATAGGAGTTTTCCGAAGGATCGACGGGGATTTTATTTGCGCCGATGGCGTAGAAAGAGTTTGACACGACAGGTCCGCCGTATCCGTCGTTCTCGTGGATATTATTGGTTCCTTCGAGCCCTTTGAGCGTCTGACCGCTGCCCGCCGCCATAACGTAGGTATACATCGCCCACCAACCGTCTACGGAATCGGAATCGTCGGCGTTGACGTTGAGTTGTACCCTTAAAACGCTGTCGCTGTCAAAGACGTCGGTAAAGGTAAGATTTACGGTCTTGAAGTCCGCCGCCCCCACTTCGTCGGGAGTTACGAAAAACCTGACGAGATCGATCGCGGCGTTCGTTTCCTTGGGAACGGTGATTATACTCTGAAACGAAAGAGCGTCCTGATCCTGAAGTCTGACCATAAGTCCGTCGTTTTGCGTGGCATAGTCGCCGTATGAATAGCCTTCGGTATACACGGCGCTGCTGTCGGGCGAATTGTAGACGTAAGACGCGTTGGAAACGACGAAAGTTTCTTCCGTTATATAAGTTCTGCCGCCGTTGTCGGTCGCGGTGTATCTTATCGTATACTTACCCGCGACGTCGAGCGTAACTTCCGCGGACGAAACCGCCCTGCCGTCGGGATATACCACGCAGTGCTTGGCGTAATACTCTTCTTCGCCGATAACGACCGTCCTTTCGGGCACGGTGAAAGACTGTCCGTAGGAATACTCCGAAAGGACTACTTCTCCCCATTCCGCCTGAGCGTTGACGTTTATCGCGCTCCTTATCCCGAACGCGGCGCCTACCGCGGCGCACGTCGCGAAAAGGGTGCTTGCCGCTATGATGGCGATTTTACGATTTTTTATCATTTTTCCTCCATTTTCCGTCGGATACCGCCGACGACGGTTGTTTTATCGAAAACTTTTCAACCTTTCACTCCGCCGACCGTAAGACTTCCGAGAAGCCTTTTCTGGAAGGCAAGGAAAAGTACGAGAATGGGAACGGTAACTATTACCGTACCGGCAAGACGGCTGGGAACGTTCTGAAGCCCCGCGACCGCGGTACCCTGTACGAGATCGAAAAGACCTTTCGCCATCGTGGGATAAGACGGCATATAGAGAAGGGGCGTCTGATAGTCGTTCCAGAAGCCTATGAAGTTGATAAGGAATACCGTAAGTATGGTGTTTTTGGTGAGCGGAAGGGATATCTTTACCATTATCTCCCAGTTGCTCGCCCCGTCTACTTTCGCCGCTTCGGAATAGGAAGCGGGCATCGCCTTGTAGACGTTATAGAACACGAGAAAGTACATTCCCAAAAAGTGCGCTTTCATAATCCAGAGCCCGTATATCTTGTCGTATAATTTAAGCCTTGTCGCGAGTTCGAGTTCGGCGGGCAAAGTTCCGACGAGCGGAATTATCATAGTCACGATGACGACGGTATATATGACCTTGGAGAACCTGAAAGCGTATCTCGCGCAGACGTACGCCGTAAGGCACGGAACTATGGTCGACGCCACGCCGCAACCCACCGAATAAAGGAGCGAATACACGAGAAGCATCTCGACGTATACGTTTTTACCCGTGGTAGACGGCTTTACGTAGAAACTGTTGAATATCTTGCCGATATTGAAAGTCCACTTTTGCGGAAAAAGTTGATACGGTCTGTCGGTAAACTCCACGATCGGCTCTTTGAACGAAGCGAAAAAACCCCATAGCAAAAGTCCGAGAAGAGATACCGCGTATATCGCAAGCACTACGAGAAGGATTATGCCGAACGCCGAAAGAGCGACTTTTTTGGAACGGTTTTTTATCTTTTCCATACGGTCAGTCCTCCTTCGGCCCGAGTTTTTCGAGCCCCCATCTCACCGCGAAAGTGAGCGGTATGGCGACCACCGCCATCATAAGACCGAAAGCCGCGAGTTTGGGAAATTCGGGAAGATCGGTGCTATGCGCGAGCGTTTCCTTATACAGATAATATCCGAACGTCTGGAAAGGAGCGTCGGAGCCGTAGAACGTGAACAGGCTGAACTGGTTGGTGAAAAGTCCCGCTATGCCCGTCACGATGAAGACCGACAACGTCGGGAACACCTGCGGAAGGGATATGTGCCAGAATTCCTTGAAACCCGTCGCTCCGTCGAGATTCGCCGCTTCTATCATTTCGGGCGAAATGCCGCTCATCGCGTTGGCGTACATAAGGACGTTGACGCCGAATCCCACCCACGTATTGTAGAAGAACAGCGCGCCGAACTGATAGCCGACCGGCCGCGAACTGTCAAGCAGCGATAGAACCGTATTCCCCGTGGTATCCTTTATGAGCATAGGAACCGCCATATTAAGGAAATACATATAAAGAGTCGCCACGACTATCGCCGATATTATCGACGGCAAAAACAGAATTACCCTGAAAAATCCCGACGCGGGCATCTTTTTGGCTATGTAGTGCGAGAAAAGAAGTCCGAGCGGAAGTCCGATGAGCGTACCGAGAATCCAGGCAAGCACGGACATCTTGGTCGCCTGTATTATTTCGGGCGACATAACCGTTTCCCACGCCTTTTTAATACCGTCCAAAGACCACGTATAGACGTAACTTCTCGATTCGATATCCATCGTTATGTTCCTGAAAGCCAGGAAAAACGAGTTGAAGTTTACCCCTATATAGAAAACGCAGAACTGCGCCACGGGCCATATAAGCATAAGGCAATAGAAGACCAGATCTTTTTTAAGACCTATTTTTCCTTTTTTTGCCTTGTTCGTTACGGTTTGCATTTATTGTCTCCTTACTCTCAACCCTTGTTGAGATTGTCCCATCCTTTCTGCCAGTGAGCGGCTATTCCCGAGAAGTATGCCGAAAGATCGGACTTCCCGGTCTTTCCCATATCGAGAAGGTATTGATGGGGAGCGAGCGAGCCGCTGGTATCGAGCCCTGCCACGTCGCCCTGATAATACGCTCTTCCGCGAAGCGAATACGCGTTGTTGTAGTACAGGGGGTTGGTCGAATATTCGTATACGACGTCCGAATCGTGCACGTATTTATAGAGTATCTTGCCGAAAGTGGTGAGATCGCGCTGATCTTCTTCGCTTATAACGTAGTTTACCGCTTTAAGCGCGTTGGTATTCTTGGTGAACGCGACGAGTTCGGGATCGGAATACACGAATTTGATGAAGTCGCAAGCGAGTTTCTTCTTGCCTGCGGAAAGTCCCGCTTTTGTAAAGCAAAGGGCGTCCATAACGTCTACCACCGTGTTTTTCTCGCCGACGTGTCCTTCGGGCTTGGGCATAGGCATAAGTCCGAAGTTGCACTCTTCTCTCTTCTTGCTGACCGCCGCGAAGTTGTTGGCTTGCTCGGATTCGCCTTCCCACCATACGCCTTCCATAAGGATAGCCGCCTGTCCCCTGACAAAACGGAGTTGAGCCGCGGTGTTTTCGTCCGAAGAGTTTCTCGCGAACAAATCGTCGTAGTTGGCGTTGCTGCCGAATATCCCGCCGAAGAGTTGTATCGCCTGATAGGTGCCTTCCTGACGGGCGAGTTCATACGCGTTTTTGTCGTTTATGACGGTCGGCGCGGCGTCTTTTACGAAGTTGCCGTCCGCGTCCAACGTGCCGAGCGTGGTCGCCGTGCCCGACATATCGTATTTGAGTTTATGCTGTTCGGCTCCGTCCACGTCCGCCGCCGCGGCGTTGAACGTAAGGTTTATATACTGTTCTCTGTATTTGCCCGTCCAGGTAACGGGAGTTATGTTATGCTTCTTTATATATTTCAAAAGCGTAAAGAAGTCGGCGTAAGTTACGGGAAGTCCGTCGTCGTAAGTTCCCTTTATTCCGTCGGGTCCCGCCGATTTTTTGTCACGTTCGCGACCGAGGAATTTGTCGTCGTCTTTCGCGGCGCTTTCGTATCCTTCGGCAAAATAGAGATTCTTTTGATTAAAGAGATCTATATTATATATAAAGCCGAAGTTGCCCTGATAGTGCGGTATGCCGTATACCTTGCCGCCGATGGTGTAATATTCCTGCTGTTGGGCGGTAAGTTTGGACATTACGGTCGCGTTGCCTTCTTTCTCGAATTGGTTGGGCGTGGTGACCGCTTCGGTTATATCGCCTATCGCATCGCCGTTACCGTCGCCGAGAAAGAGTTTGTAGTAGTCCTGACCTTCGGTGAAGTAGAGTTCGAACTTGCTGTTCCTTATGTCAGCCGCGGACCTTTCGGGCGAGCCCGGTTTTTCTCCCGTAACAAGTATTTGACAGCCTGTCGTGCCGTCTTCGTAAACGACGTCTTTTTGCAGTTCTTCAAATCTCTCTTTCGCCTTATAGAGCCAGTCGGTGCCGTAACCGCCGTTGTAGTTCCAGACGTAGAGTTGAGTCTTGGAAGTATCAACGTTTTCTTCGGGAACGTCAGTGCTTCCCGCCCTTCCGGCGCAGTTCACCGCAGTGAAACTCGTTGCGACCGCAAGAACTCCTGTTATCAAAGTCTTTGTAAACTTTCTCATATATTCTCTCCTTATTTTCTCCGCGTCGGTTTTTCCGCGCGGCGTTAAATTTTTACTTTTTTATGCCGTTAAACCGATTTCGTTTCGGCGTAGACGAAACGAAAAAGGAATATTCCTTTGCCGATTTTTGTTTTTTGCGTTTTTACAGCAGTTCGGGAAGCCCTTCGCCTTTTTCGAGCGCGGCGAATATCGCGTCGCAAAGCATAAGACATCTCGGAAGGTGATAAGGACCTTTCCACATCGACCCTTTTTGCGTATGCGACACCGTTCCGTCGCGGTGAAGGTATCCGTACCACTCGCCGTACTCTTTGTCGGCAAAATGCGAGAACGCATAGTCGTGGAAAAGGTCGAATCTCTTTTCGTACTTCTCGTCTTTTGTGATCGCGTAAGCCGCGAGATTCGCTATAAGACACTCGTTGTGTACCCACCACAATTTCATATCGTGTTCGAGTTGTTCGCACGGTTTGCCGAAAGCGTCTCTGAAATAGTACATTCCGCCGTACTCTTTGTCCCAACCTATATCGAACGACCAGTCGAGCATATCGAGCGCTTTTCCCAAAAGGTCTTTATCCCCCGTAAGACAAGCGTAATTCATCAAAAACCATGAGTTTTCGGTGGTATGCCCCGGATTTACCGTCCTGCCCGTCGGGTTGTCGAGAATACTTCCGTCTTGATAGACGTTTTCGAGCACGCACTTCAAATCTTTCTTATAGTGGAGCCCTATCATATCGGAGATAAGCGACTTTATTATTCCGTCGTAATATTCCGTCTTTGCGGGGTCGACGCGGCGGAGCGTCTGCGCCGAACTCACCAGAACCATCGGGTTTGCGTTGGAGTGAAGACTTCTCACTTCGGCGTTTTCCTTGGGAGTTATCCTGAACGGGTCGGACGACGGATCTTTGTACATACGGTACATAAAATCGAAATACTTTTCCGCAAGTTCAAGATCTTCTTCGTTTTTGCGGAAAGCGTAATACTCGGCAAACCCGACCACGAGAAAACTCTCCGAAAAATAATATCTTCTCTTTCTCAGCGGTTTTCCGTCGCGGGTCAGCGTAAAGTACATTCTTCCGTCGGCCTTGTCTATACAATATTTTTTTATAAAGTCGGCTCCGCTGTCCGCGGCTTTTCCCCACACCCCGTTGTCGCCGTAAACGTTGCATAGTTTGGAAAAAGTCCAAAGGCATCTGCCCTGAAACCATACGCTCTTGTCGTCGTTATACGATTTTCCTTCCCTGTCCACGCTCGTTATGAATCCGCCGTATTTTTTATCAATAAGGTCGGATTTTACCCAAAAGTCCATAACGTTGTCGAGAAGAAATCCGCGGTAAAAATTTTTAAGCGAAATTATCTTTTCCTTATCCATACTCTTTACCTTTTCTTACCGTAATAGTTGCGGTAAAGATTATTCAGGTTCCTTGCCGACGGGAACATCGACTGCGGACTCAAAAAGTGCGAAAACTCGAATGTTATGCATTTGTCCGTCACGCCTTCGGCGAGTTCGAGTTTGCGTCTTAAAAGATCGAAGGATATCGGGAAGTAAAGATGCCTTACGTCTCTCTCGAAAGTTTCAACGTTAGACCAAAGACTTATGTTCTTTTCCTTGCAAAGCGGTCTCATCGCTCCGAAAAAGTCGCGATAGTTTTCGAGAGTGACCGACCCGTCCTGAAAGGCGCATACGTCGATGTCGTCGCCCGACTTTTCCCAAATGTTAGCCCACTCGGTCACCGTCCTTTCGGGAGTGAAAGGCTCCGGCACTTCGGCGTTGCCGTAAAAGAACGGACTTATCATTACCTTTTTGGTCGGGTCCTTGTCTTTGCAAAGCGCGGCGATGCCTGCCATGGTTTCTTTAAGATTAAAATTGTTTCTTCCGCTCTCCTGCGGAATATACCAGCCGTAAAACGCCGGCATAGAGCCGTATCTCGAATACACTTCGTCGATAAAGAGTTTGTTTTTCTTTATCTCGCCCACCCAGTCGCCGTCGTTCCAGCAAAGGTTGGAAAGGTATGTGCCGAAAAACACCTTCATATCTCTCTTGCCCGCTTCTTCGATTATAAACCCGGCGAAGTCTTCGTCGTCTTTTTTGAGCGACGGAAATATCTTTGACGGATATATACACTTGTTCTCAAACGCGCCGCGTATGAATATAAGCGTATCCATACCGACTTCCTTCATATTGTCGAGATCCTTCGCCCATTGCTCGTTAGTCCAGTTGGACGACGGAATGTCGTAAGTGATCTCGTCGATAAACGTTCCCGTTATCGGATAATTGTTTTTCATAAAGCCACCTTCGATTCGTAAAAACGCGAAAACGGCAGGAAACGCCCGCCTTTATCGCTTATTTCAATAAAATTATAACACTTCTATTTTCCCGATTCAATATATATAAATTGCAAAAATATGCTTAAAAATTGCATTGCCGATTTTTCTTGAAACAATATTTCGGGCAAATAAGAAAAATCGCGCAACATATTGTGTTTTTCTTATGCAAAGCGGCGTCGGACGGTTAAACCGACGAAAAGGGCAAAACGGCAAAGTATTCTTTTGTTCTCTAAAATCTCACGGCGCGGGTATTGACAAGCACAAAGATCGGTGTTATAATCGGGTTATGGGAAACGAAAAAATAGAGAAAATTTATCCTAATCTCGGCGTTATAACCGAGACCGAAGGCCCTGCTTACGGGAGTTTCGAGCATTCTTCGCCATGGAAGTCGGCGATGACCGCGTTTTACTGGACCAACTTCGAATATCCGCTGTACCACAAGCATACCGACTGGGAAATAACCATAGTATTGAAAGACTGCATCGTTCAGAAAGTCAACGACACCGAAAAAATGATGACCGTCGGCTCGGCTTCGCTTATCGGTCCGCGCGACGCGCACGCTTTTTTCTATCCCGACAGGGTAAAAAACCAATATCAGGGGTTGACTCTTATTTGCAGGGATAAATATATGCGCGACCTTCTCTCGATGTATTCGCCCACCCTTTACGACGATATTATGCGCGATCCGCAGCCGCTTTATTTTAACCTTTCGCGAAACTCGCTCGAAAAATACACGGATATGCTTCTTTCCATACAGACGTATGAAAACGAAAACACCCCCGAAACCGAACTTCAATGCAATATGGTGTTTTCGGGCGTTATGCTCAAATTTCTCGAACAATATCAGTCGGGCTCCGATATGCCGACGGTACTCAAACCGTTTATACAAAAATTAAACAACCCCATGATAACGCAGGAGCAGATAAAAGCCGAACAGGAAAAACTCCCTTACAGTTACCCGCAACTGACGCGCGTCTTCAAAAAATATACCCGTTGTACGATAACTCAGTACGTCAACAGGGCGAAATTGCAATACGCAAAGGAACTTCTGTCGATGACCGATATGTCGATAAGCGAGATAACGAACGAACTCAATTTCGAGTCGCCGAGTTATTTCCACAACCTTTTCAAAAAGCATTTCAACGAGACTCCGTCAAAGTACCGCAACAGGTCGGAAACGCAGTGATCTCCTTTACGGAATATTTTGCGGCACAAAAAAGCGAGATCGTTATCCCGCATTCCGTCAAAAATTATTATAAAAAAGTTCAGCCCGCCGTATTTCGCGTTTTGCGAAATACGGCGGGCTTTTTGTTTACCGATTTTTCTTATTTTTATTTACTGCCGAAAGTACCTGCCGTGTCGGCGACTTGGTCGACGACGTTTTCTTTGCGGCGGGAAGTCTTTCTCCTTGCGTCGAGTTCTTTAAGATACTCGTCTTCGTTTACGGGAAGAGTTACCTTTTCTCCACCCCTGAACCCCGAAAGTTCGATGGCGTTCATAAGTTCGACCCCGTCTATGCCTTCTTCGCCTTTGACGAACTGCTCTTCTCTTCCGAGTATCGTCTGCGTGAAATTGCGCAGTATGCCGGCGTGCTGGGGATTTTCGCCGTCGGTCTTCACTTCTATCGTTTCGCATTCGGGCTTATTGAACCCGTGCGAAGAAGTTTTCGATAATTCAAGGCTGTCTTTTGCGTTTTTATAGAAAAACAGTTTGCCGTTTTCGCAAAGGAGTTGACCTTTTGTACCCGAAACCGAAAACCTGTTGGTTCCCGGAGCTTCGCCCGTCGTCGTTATAAATACGCCCGTCGCGCCGTTATCGTACTCGAAATACGCGGTGACTTCGTCTTCTACTTCTATATCGTGCCACTTGCCGTACTGACAAAATCCGCGAACCGCCGTCGGCATCTTTCCCACGACCCACTGGACGAGATCTATCTGGTGCGGACACTGGTTGATGAGCACTCCGCCGCCTTCGCCCGACCAGGTTGCGCGCCAGTCGCCGCTGTCGTAGTAAAACTGCGTCCTGAACCAATCGGTTATTATCCAATTGACCCTTTGCAGTTCGCCTATGCCGCCTTCGGCTATTATCTCGCGCATTTTCCTGTACACGCAGTTGGTGCGTTGATTGAACATCATCGCGAATTTCGCTTTGCTCTTTTTTGCCGCCGCGTTCATCTCCCTTACCTGACGGGTGTATACGCCCGCGGGTTTATCGCATATCGTATGTACGCCCTTTCCGAGCGCATAGATCACCATTTCGGGGTGAGAATAGTGCGGCGTTTCGACGAGCACGGCGTCTATCTTTCCGCTGTCTATCATTTCCTTATAGTCCGAAAACGTGTTTTCGACGAACGGAAAAGTTTGTTTCGCCGCCGAGAGTTTGCTTTCTTTAACGTCGCATATCGCGGTAAGTTCAGCGTCCGCTATAAGTCCGTCTTTGAACAGGTTTGCGTAATACGTTCCCTGATTTCCCATACCTATGATGCCGTATCTTACTTTTTCCATAAATCAATCCGCCTTATATCCGTTTTCGGTTTTTTTGTATCCGCATCTTTCGAGAAGAGCCTTCATCGACGCGACCGCAAAGTCGAACGCTTCTTCGGTCTTGCCGAAATGAAATTTGGTTTTGAGTTCGGTGTTGTCGATAGCCTTATACCCCGTAAAGAGAGTAAGGTGCGGTTCGAGAGTCATTACGGCGTCCCGACCTTTGAGTTTTTCGAGTATGACGTCGATAAGCCCGTCGCCGTAACCTGCCGGCACGAGTTCTCCCGTTGCCTTTACCACGTCTTTTACGTGGAAATAGCCTTCTCTTTCAAAAAGAGTTTCTATCGCCGTTCTGCTGTCCTGTCCGCACTGTATGAAATTGGCGGGGTCGTAAACGTGATAAAGACCCTTTACGCTGTCCATAAGGTCGACTACCCTTTCGACGGTGTCGCCGTATATATCCTTTTCGTTTTCGTGGTAGGCTTTAACTCCGTATTCGCCGCCTATCGCGACTATTCTGCCGAGCCGCTCTATGACCTTTTCCCTTTTGCCGTAAGCGTTGAAAAAGGAAAACATCCTTATCTTGTCCGCTCCTAAAATGACGGCTGTCTCGTAAACGCGCCTTACCGTCTTTTCGTATTCGTCGAAATCGGCGTCTATATCGATCTTTCCTATCGGAGAACCGACCGACCACACCTTTATGCCGTTGTCCGCGAGTTTGTCTCGACACAAACGGGCGTCTTCGTCCGTAAAATCGGCGACGTTTTTTCCGTCCGCCGAACGGAGTTCAATAAGTTTTATGCCGTTTTTTACGAGCCCTTTTATCTGTTCGTCGAATTCGGTCGCGTACTCGTCGGCAAATGCGCAAAGTTTTATCATACGCTGTTCTCCTTAAAAATCTTTTATAATTATATTCCAACTTTTAGGGGTTGTCAATGACATAAACAGCACAAATCATTGCAAAAAATGACTTATTGCGAGATTGCCGTAATTTTTATCGTCGAATATGGCGGGGGAAAAATTTTTATTTTTTTTTTTTTTTTTTCTTTTTTTTTTT
>CAMNIW010000031.1 GCA_946540675.1 uncultured Clostridia bacterium
CGGGATCTCCGTCCGCCATCGCAACGGGCAAGGCTCGCGGAAACGCCGAAACGCACAACGTAAATATTATCGCCGCCGCGATTTTCCGTAACGCTTTTTTTCGCCTGTCTCTTATCATACGAAAACTCCATTAAACATATTGTATAAACATTCTAACATAAATTTTCTGATATTTCAATTGCATATCATATATATAATATTGCAAATAATTCTATGTTTTATTGACTTTACCCGAAATTTTGTGCTATAATCGGATTATGGAAACTTTCACCAGAAAAAACGGATACAATTTTAACCGCAACGGCTACCCGCACCCGCAAAAGAGTTATTTCGGAAAACACTTTCACGATTATTACGAATTGCTTCTCTTCAAGACGGGCGATATGCGCTTTTTCGTGGAAAACCGCTGTTATATTCCGCACAAAAACGACCTGTTTCTTTTCCCTCCGGGCACGTATCATTTCGTGGACGTAATAAGCGACGGAACGCCTTACGACAGGTTTGTCCTGCAATTCGACAAGACGCAAGCGGAAGAAAACCTGCTGGACGCCGTATTTCAAAAAAACCGCTGTATAAATCTCAACGAACTGCCCGAAATAGCGGAGTGGTTCGAGCGTTTTCATAACTACGTGGAAAACTACCCCGAAGAGCAAGTGTCAAAAATCGACAGACAACTTATCTACGAACTTCTGATGCTGCTCGCCAACCGCCCGAACGCCGATTCTCACGAACAGTTTTCTCACGAAACCAACCCCATAATAACCAAGGCTTTGGATTATATCGAAAAAAACTTCGTATCCATACAAACGGTGGACGATATAGCCAACGCCCTGTATATCAGCAAAACTTACCTGTTCTATTGTTTCAAAAAATACCGGTATACAAGTCCCATCCGCTACGTGCAGGCGAAAAAACTCATATACGCTTGTCAACTGATCAAAGACGGGGCAAAACCAACCGAAGTCAACGAGAAATGCGGAATACCCGAATACACGACCTTTTTCAGACTGTATAAAAAGCAGTTCGGCTTTCCGCCGTCCAAAACCAAATAATCGCTTTTTCGCGGCAAAGCCGAATTTCGGCTTTGCCGTTTTTTTGTTTCTTTTTTTGCCGTTAGTCTTCTCTCTTCCGTTTTTCCGCTATGACCGAACCCAAGCCGAACTTGACGAAATGATAATTTCCGTCGTAAGTGTCTTCTCCGAAATGGTCGTAAAGAATAGTGTCTTCAAAGCCCTTTTTACCGCGGAAGGTGCTGTTTCCCACAAAAGCGGGTTCTCCGCTCTTGTGGTGGAAAGGTCCGAGCAAATTGCGGTTGGAGCCGTATAAGGTTACGACGAGTTCGTTTTCTCCGTCTTCGAGAATGTCCGTGACGTCCGTTCCCGACCGAGTATATATTACGACTTTTTCCTTGCCGTTTGCCGACAGTTTCGCGGCGACCCCGTAAAAACCGTCGAAGCGGATGATCACCCTTTCGTCCGCCGCCTTTACGAGCGGATAGCGGTATTCGACGGCGCCGCGATAAAAATACAGCCCCTGCTCCGTCAATTCCTTTTCAAAGTCTACCGCTTGCGGCGGATCTATCGAAAAGCCGCCGTTTCCCGTCGTAATACAGCCGTCGTCAAATACGGCGTTTTCGTTTCCGACCGAGAAGTCGCCCGTGATATATACGCTTTCCGCTTCGCTCTTGTAGTGGAAGAGATTGCGCTCGGTCTCGAAGCCGTCGAAGTAGTCCGCATAGGACTTTTGCCCGTATATCTCGTACGAGATAACGAGTTCGTTTTTCCCTTTCCTTTGCAAATCGGCGACGTCGGCGCAAAGTATGCTTTTATCCATAAACCAACCGCCGAAACGATCTTTTATGTCCGTGCCGTTAAACTTCACGCTTTTTGCCGAGCGTATCTCCGCCGCCACGCGAAGTCTTCCGACCGTATCCGTCTGCGTATAAGTATACACGACGTCCGCTTTCTTTTTCCCCGCGCCTTTAAGGTTTACGGCGCGGTTTATCTCGTCTTGCAAAACCGCCGTGTCCGTAAGTCCGCTCTTTTCTCCGTCTATGACGAAATACGCTTTGTCTATATTGAAACAGTTATCCGCCGTGATCTTTGCCGATTTCAGCGGCAACGCCGAAGCGGAAACGAATTTTTCCTTTATCCGAACGGGCGTTTCGCCCTTTATAAGGCTGACTGAAATATTCCCCGACGGCGGCACTTCTATATGCGTGTAAACGCCTTCCGTTCCGATAGTCGTGCCCGATTCCGTCTGACCGTAAAACCGCCCGTACTCTCTTACGAACAGTCTGCCGAGCACGGCCGAAAAAGAAGAAACGTTTTGCGCGAAAACGTTTATCTCTCGGTCGTTTTCGGTTACGTTAAGCACGAGTCCTTCGCAAACCCGTCCGTCGGCGTCGTCGGTTATCTTTACTTTGCGGCGGTATCCGACCGCGCGGAAATATTTTTCTATGAGTCCGGCGCGGTTAGCGACAACGGGACAAGACAAGACGGCGGAATATCCGTCCGGCACGTCCTTTC
The DNA here is from genome assembly GCA_946540675.1 of uncultured Clostridia bacterium. Taxonomy (GTDB): domain Bacteria; phylum Bacillota; class Clostridia; order Christensenellales; family Borkfalkiaceae; genus UBA10281. Next base: position 2,529 of record CAMNIW010000031.1, read on the forward strand.
CCGAACATTTTTTCGGAACGGCGTTGATAAACATCGCCTTGCCGCCGTTTTCGCAAAACTTCTTCAATATATCCCACGTCGACTTTTCGAGATTTACGGCTTCGGGAACTATGACGAAACGATATTCCCTTTTCCCTACGACGAGTCCGCCGCTTTCCGTCGCGTACGCGAAATCGCGCATTATGCGCTCGTCGCCGATATCGAACGGATATTGCTTCGCTATAAGGTTTTCGACTGTTTGCCGAAACTGCGCGGACACCGTTTTTCCCCTGTCCGAGCGGTATTGTTGAGAATAGACGCTCGTCAAAGCCGAAATAAGCAATACGTCGTTTTTCTGACTGCCCCGACTTATAAAGCGGTTTATCCTTTCCATCTCTTCGGACACCGCGCCGAAACACTCCCACCACGGTTCCTGATAGGAGAAAAACGGGGGATAGTCGCGTTTTCGGGTGCCGCGTATCGTATACGCCGATAAGTGCAGGCACGCCTTGTTTATCCCGAACGCCGCCTGATATCCCCATATCCCGACAAGTTGACCGAAAGTCACGTTCCAGCCGGAACACCCGAAAGTTTCCGACAGGACGGTTTCTTTGTCGAATTGATTTTTTACCGAGCAAAGTTGCTTGGGAAGCACGGGCGAAGCGAGCCTACGCCCCAAAAAATCTATGCCGGGCTGTTGCATAAGTTCGTAATTGCGCATTACCCCGCCCGTAGCGCGGTATTGCCGCATAAGCCCGTCTTCTTCGGCAAAATGCCCCGTAAAGGCGATCCCGCGCTTTTCGCACCACGCGGCGACGGGCTTCACGTAGTTTTCGGTGAAAAGATCGGCAACCGTCGAATAGTATAAATAAAAGAGATATTCCCTTTCGGGCGTATCTATAAACAGTTTGTGCATTTCGGCGCGAAAATCTATATTATATTTCTCTTTGAACGCCCCGACAATTCTCTCGCTGTAAGGATGGAACACGAAAACCTGCGGTTCGTCCGTAAACAGCCCCTTTATAACGCCGCCGAAATACTTCTTGTATCTCGCGTAGTATACTTCGTGCGTGCTCTCTATAAAAGCCGCGGTCACTTTCGGGTCGAGCAGGTCGACGTAATTTTTGTCCGTATACAAATATATATATAGTTTACCGCCCTGTAAGTCGCACTCTTTCTCTAGTTTGTAACCTTCGTCCGTCAGGGGGCGGTCGCTCGCGACAAGGTGCTTTAACCGATAGTCGTCGCCGAGCCCGTTTACCTTTCCGCCGCCGAATCCGCTCGGCCAGCCCGATTCGTCGTATATCCATATATCGAAGTCGTTTTCGTCCGCCCATTTCACGCAGGCGTCGTATACGTCGAACCACTCTTTGCCCATATATTCGATTTCCAGACCGCCGCGCGCGTGAATAAACGCGCCGCCGTAACCCTTTTTCTTGAAATCGGCAAGTTGAATCAAGGCTTCGTCTTTTTTTACGTCGGCGTTCCATGACCAGAACGCCGTATTTTTATAAGTATTGCTCATAAAAAGTATCCCGTCCTTTATCACGGGCGGTATCGCATAATACAAATTCGGGGGTCGCCGTTTCCGACTTCCCCCGTTTTCTTTCCGTCAGCAAAGCGCGAACGATCCTGACCCGATCGCGTTCGGCTATCCCGTCAATCCCGTTTTCTCTTTCCGAGAACGGCTATCGCTCCTATACAGATCAACGCCATGCCTATCGGCAAACCGCCGCCTATCGAGCCGCCGCAACCCGACGAACCTTTCTTTTCGTTTCCGTCCGTAGAAGGATCGGGATCTTTTCCCGGATCGGTATCTTCAAGCGCGGGTATCTCTTCCGTTTCGAGCGTCTCGCCGCAAACGGTGCATTCCTTATGCTTGCTGCCCTTTACTCCGACTTGCGCTTCGCGGTCTACTATCCACTCTCCCGCCGTATGTCCCGTAGCCGGTACGGCGGTTTCGGTTATCTCGCTTGTGCACTCTTCGTCGGAGAATATCTTTCCGCAATTTTCGCACGTCCAGTATTCGACGTTGCCGCTTTCCGTACAGGTAGCCGCCACGCCTTCGGTCTTTACCGCGCTGTGTCCGGCAGCCGGCACGGCGGTTTCGGTTATCTCGCTTGTGCACTCTTCGTCGGAGAATATCTTTCCGCAACTTTCGCACGTCCAGTACTCAATGTTGCCGCTTTCCGTACAGGTAGCCGCCACGCCTTCGGTCTTTACCGCGCGCATATGCCCCGTAGCGGGAACCGTTACTTCGAATATTTCCGTCTCGCAACTCTCGTCGGAGAATATCTTCGAGCAGGATTCGCAGAACCAGAATTCCACGTTACCGCTTTCCGTGCAGGTGGGCGCGACCGCTTCGGTCTTGGTGGCGAGATGTCCCGACGCGGGAAGAGCCGTTTCGGTTATTTCGTTTTCGCCCGATTCGTCGGAGAAGGTCTTTTCGCAAACTCCGCACTTCCAGTGTTCGACGTTGCCGCCCGTTGTACAGGTGGGAACGACCGCTTCTACCTTAGTCAATTCGTGCGAAGCGGGTATTACTTCCTGCTGTACAAGGATCATTCCGCACACGCTGCATCTCTTGCCTTCGGTCAGTCCGTCTGTCGTGCAGGACTTTGCGACGGCTTCGAGAGTCTCTTCGGTGTGGGTATGGATATCGGTAATTCCCGAAAGGTTATACGATACGTCGGTGACCTTTGCGGAAACGCCGCGCGAATACATCGCGAATTCGGGGATCGCTTCGCTCGTGTACGCTATGGTTTCTTGCGAAATCCCGTTTAACAACACTTCTATGGATCCCGCGGTTTCGCCGTGCGCCGCGACGATCTTTAAGGTTATCGTTATCGCGCCGTCGTTCCAGGGACTCGTACTTTTGCAGAAACGGATGTTTCCCGACGTTTCGGGAGCGTAAACCGAAGTCGAATCCGTTTTAGAGCGTTCTATAACCCCGAAATAAGTGTATATCTGAGCAGGCATAACGAAGAAGCCCGCTTTTTGCGAAGATTCGGGATCGTTGAGACGGATCGCCACAAACTCGGTGTTATTGTTTGCGTCGAACGTCCCGTCGGCGGCGACTACGTTTGAATAAGTCATGCTGACGGTGACCGTATCGACCGACGAATAATCGACGATATTGTCGTCCGAATCTATTACTTTATCGGGAGCGTCTATTTTGAAGTACGCCGTGGCGCGCTCCTTCTCGGCAACCCCGACTCCGCTTTCGCTGCCGCCGATATAGCCGACTTTACTCGCGAAGTCGTAACTGAAATTTTCAGCCGCCGTCGCGCCGTCGGATACGACCGAGTGATTAAGTCCGCTTACGGACAACATATCGAATTCTTCGATCCACCAGCCCGTCGCGCCTTCTATCTTTATCGACGCGTCGGAAATTTTCGCAGAGTTTTTTCCTACATAAAGTCCGAACTCAGGCAACTTCGTCGAAGCGTAATCGTACGACCCCGCGGACTCTCCGTTTACGGTTATCGAATACGACCCGTTTACGTCTCCTTTTTTGGGCGTAAACTTAAACACTATTGTCGCCGTCGGATTTTCCGCCGACATTACCACGCTTTTAAGATTGCGTTTGTTTCCCGTTGCCGACGCGGCGAAGGGAGAAGCGGTATCCGTGCCTAACTTCAGATAATCGCTTCCGCCGTAATTCATCGCTCCGCCTACCCTGTACTCTATCGAATAGCCGTCGACTTTGAAAAACGCGCCGACGTAATTGGTGTCGGCTTTTTGGTCGGGTGTGCCGATTTCGGTATACTTTACCGAGTATTCAGCGGAAAACCCTTCGAATTTCTTTTTTCCTTCCGCCGTAGCCACGTATTCTTTTGTCGTGTAAGTAAAATATTTCGTACTGACGCCGGTCGGTACCGATGCCGAGCCCGTCTTCTTTGCGACGTCGTACTGAAGGTTTGCGTTGCTGTTATCGAAAGTCGCGCCGCTGTCAAGCAGGTCGAGAACCGGCTCTTCCGCTCCCGCCGTCATTGACGGGTTTACGACGGTCGCCATGCCTGCCGAGAGACACAGCGCCGCGGATAAAGCGACTACTCCCAACAAAAATTTCTTTTTCATCATTTTCTCTCCTTATATTTCGCAGATGAAATACCTTTTCGGCGATCGGGACTTTCCGCGCCCGCCGCGGAAATATATCCCCCCTGATCGCGTCTACGTTTATTATAAGATATATTTTCAAAACAGTAAATTACAAATAGTGCTATAAACATTGCAAATAATACAATGATTGTCTCATAATCGCGTTTAATCGCCCTTTATTGCCTCCGCACCGCATAAATATAGGATTATTTGCAATAATTATTATACGAAATACCATTTGCAAAACAAAAAATCTATGATACAATAATAAAAAAATATTTTCGGAATCTTTTTTACGGAGTGGGAAAATATGGGAATGAAAACTATTAAAAAGATTTTATGTATAGTTACGGCTACGGCTCTTATATGCTGCTGCGCGATGCTCGGCGGATGCAAGGCGGACGGCGGTTCTCCCGCGGCTACGTGGCGGGTAAACGCTTCCGCGCCGACTTCCGATACGAAAGGCAACGTCGGCGATATGTGGCTGGATACTTCGACTTACGATATATATCAACTCACCAAAGACGGCTGGACAGTCTGCGGAAACACGAAACCGCATGACGGAAAAGACGGAACGGACGGTGAAAACGGTAAGGACGGAACAGACGGCAAAGACGGAGCGAATTGGTTTACCGGCGAAGGAAAACCCGATTATGCGGACGTCGAAGGAAACGTCGGCGATTTCTATCTGGACACCTTGTCTTCCAATTTATATAAAAAGAGCGACGACGGCAGATGGAACTTTTTGGTAAAACTTTCCGCCGTCGGAGAAGACAGGGAATGGGACGATGACGGCGTGCTTAAAATCCTTATGATAGGAAACAGTTTCTCCGACGACACGAGTTGTTATATGTACCATATCGCCAAAAACGCTATGGCAAACGGAGCGTTCGGAAAAGACGTGAATATCAAACATTTCAAAATAGCGACGGTGCATAAGGCGAATTGCACTCTCGATATCCATTTAATGAACGCGATAAACGATACGGGCGCATACAACTTCCGCGTTACGGACGACACGAGAACGGTCGCCGATTCACCCGTTTCCATTAACAGCGTATACGATTCTACCGACGGAACGTACAAACTTTCCGCCGCGCTGACGTCCGACAACTGGGATTTCATATCCTTCCAGGAATTCAGTTCCGATTTCTCTTACACCGCGTTGCCCGAACTTATAGAGATAGTAAGAGATTATTGTCCGACGGCAAAACTCGTATGGCATATGACCTGGGCGTATCAGCAAACTTTGCCCGAAGGTTATACTATTCATCCGCATTTGCAGGCATACGACGGAGACCAGATAAAGATGTATAACGCTTTAGTCGTCGGCGCGCAAAACGCAAAAGCAAACAACCCCGAAATATCCATAATCGCACCCACGGGTACGGCAATTCAGAATGCCCGCGCAACTTCGATGGGCGACAATATGACACGCGACGGCTACCACCTTTCGGGCGAAGGCGATTTCGTCGGAATAGGAACGCATAACGCAAGATATATCGCCGCTCTTTGCTTCTTCGGTAAACTGTCTGGTGCAGATCTCAGCAAAATAACTTACCGCCCGACCAACGTAACGGAAGCGGACGGAGCTCTCTCCATACAGGCGGCAATATCGGCAATAGAACACCCGTATACGATAAGCGATTGAATCCTATGAAAAAATTTCTTTTGAAAATATTTGTCTGCTCTTTAAGCGTTATACTTATTCTTTGCAACGTTTTGCTTTTGAGCGGTTGCGGTAACGCCCCCGCGGGAACGTGGATCGTTTCTTCTTCCGCGCCCACGGCGGAAACGAGCGGCAACGTCGGAGATATGTATCTCGACACGTCTTCTTACGACGTTTATCAAAAAACCGCCGAAGGCTGGATGATTTGCGGAAACATCAGACCGCGGGACGGAAAAGACGGTAAAAACGGAACTCAGGGCAAGTTCGGCGTCAACGGTAAAAACGGCACGACCTGGCTGACGGGAGAAAAAGACCCGAAAACGAGCGGCGTGCAAGGAAAAATCGGAGACGTTTACCTGAATACGAGAACATTGAAAGCCTATAAGTACACCAAAAACGGCGTATGGGAATATTTTATGACTCTCGGATCGGTGAGTGACCCGTCCCAAAATATGACCTGGAGAGACGACGGCGAACTTAATATCTTAATGGTAGGGAACAGTTTCTCCGACGACACGAGTTATTATCTTTGGAAAATAGCGCACAGCGCCGGCGTTGAAAACGTTACCATAGGCAATCTTCACATCGGCGGATGCGAACTCTCCGCTCACCTTACCTACGCCCAGAACGACGCCGCCGTATACGATTACCGCGTGACCGACGACAGCAAAAACGGAGTATATACCACGACTAATAACTATAAATTCTCCGACGCGGTAAAGTCGAAGAACTGGGACTACATTTCGTTTCAACAAGTCAGCGGAAAAAGCGGACTTGCCGACACCTTCTCGCCGCTGACGGAACTGATAGGACTCTATTCCGATCTTTGCCCCGACGCGCAAATCGTGTGGAATATGACCTGGGCATACGAAAACGACTCTACGCACGCAAGTTTTGCGAATTACGGCAACGACCAGACGACGATGTATAACGCCATAGTCAACGCGGTGAAAACCACTATTCTTCCCAACCCCGAAGTGGATATGATTTCCCCGACGGGTACCGCTATTCAAAACGCGCGCGCCGTTCTCGGCGACGAACTTACCCGCGACGGCTTCCATCTCGCTTATGAAGAAAGTATGGGCACGGGTAAATATAACGCCAGATATATAGCCGCCCTTTGCTTCTTCGGTAAACTGTCGGGAATAGATCTCGATTTGGTAACCTACGCGCCGTCTAACGTCGACGCGGCTACCCAAGCCGTCGCCATAGCGTCCGCGCAAGCGGCTGTCGACGAAATGTTCGCCACAACCGAGCCCCACGACGAAGAACCGAAATATGAACTTTTGACTATCGAGTGGAACGAGTGTAAACAGTACGTATCCACTCACCCCGTCAATTATTTAACTCCGCAATCGGCAGCCCACTGTTTCGCCACTCAAAAATTCACGAAAGCAACTCTTCCCGTAGGATCCGTTATCGAACTTGCGAGCGGTTGGATATACCGCCCCGAAGGCTGGAAAAACGACGCCAAAAATACCGCCGACAGCCGTCCCGCGGAAGTGTCTACCGCAAAAATAACGATAGACGAATCCTGGTGGGGAGAATGGACGACAAGGGCTTTCAATATCCGAAAAGCCGATAACTCCGCTCTTACGGGGCTGTCGGAAGAAGTGTCGGCGGCGTTCAAAATATACGTCCCGGCATAATAAATCGGTATAAAGTCGGCCTTTTTTGCCGTCTTGTCCGATATTTTCAAAATATTTTTCGCTTAAAACAAACTACCGGCCGACGGATAATCCGTCGGCTGTTTTTATGTGCTACGCCGACGTTATTATGTCATTTGTGATACAATGACAATTCAGCGCGAGTTGCTTATATATTGTCATTATGAGCCTGCATAGCAGGCGTGATAATCTACTATGGTCTATTATTGTCATTCAGAGCGAAGCGAAGAATCTCAGCGTGTTTGAGCATAGTAAACACTTGAAATATAGCCCCGTAAAGCATATGCACGCTGAGATTGCCACGAGCGTTTACAACGCTCTCGCAATGACAATAAAAACAAGAGCAATGACAATTCAACGCGAGTTGCTTGTCTATTGTCATTCCGAGTGAGTGTAACGAACGCGGGAATCTACTTTGGTCTATTGTCATTATGAGCCTGCACAGCAGGCGTGATAATCTACTATGGTCTATTGTCATTCAGAGCGAAGCGAAGAATCTCAGCGGGTTTGAATACAGTAAACGC
>CAMNIW010000032.1 GCA_946540675.1 uncultured Clostridia bacterium
TCAGTTGACCGTATATAAAAAATCTTCTTATCCGACCGGTTTTTACGGCGGTATAATTTATCAGATAATGCCCGACAGGTTTTGTCGGGCAAAAGGCTTCGGAAACGCCGAAGGAAAGAAAATGCGTTCCGATTGGGGCGGAATGCCTGAATATTTGCCGGACGACCGCGGGAAAATTCTTAACGACGACTTTTTCGGCGGCAATTTTGAAGGTATAAGGCAAAAACTTCGCTACCTTCAAAGGCTCGGCGTTACTCACGTTTATCTCAATCCGATAGCGAAATCTCACAGTAATCACCGTTATGATACTGCGGACTATATGTCGATTGATCCGTTACTCGGCACGGAAGACGATCTCAAAAGGCTTATTCAGGACGGTAAGGAACTCGGTATAACGTTTATTTTCGACGGCGTATATAATCATACGGGCGACGACAGTATATATTTCAACAAATATAAGCGGTACGGCGACGGCGGGGCGTATAACGACAGAAATTCCGCCTATGCGCAGTGGTACGAGTTTAAGAATTATCCCGATGAGTATGCCTGCTGGTGGGGAATCGACGTTTTGCCGACAATAAGAAAGGATTGCAAAGAATTTCAGGATTTTATTGCGGGCGACGGCGGGGTTATCGATAAATATATGTCACTCGGATTCGGCGGCGTAAGACTTGACGTCGTCGACGAACTTTCGGATGAATTTGTCGCAAGGATAAGGAACAAAGTAAAACAATACGGCGAAGATAAAATAATTATCGGTGAAGTCTGGGAAGACGCGACTAACAAGATAGCGTACGGAGTAAGAAGAAAGTATTTTCTCGGCGAAGAACTCGACAGTGTGATGAATTATCCGCTAAAAGACGCCGTTATAGAGTACGTGTTGTCGGGTAACGGGAAGGCTCTCGAAAAAACGGTAAAAGAACAAATAGATCATTATCCGTCAAATGCTTTGAACGGACTTATGAATATCATAGGCACGCACGACACGCCGAGAATACTTACGGTTTTGGGTAAATGCGGCAAATTAAAAATTGACAGATCGGATATGGCGTACGAGATTTTGACCGCGGAAGAGAAAAGGGAAGCGGTAAAAAAACTCAAATGCGCTTCCGCGATACAATTCTTCATTTACGGCGTTCCGTCTATATACTACGGAGACGAATGCGGCATGGAAGGGAATAAAGACCCGTTTAACAGAAAATGCTTCGAGATAGAAAAAGCCGACGGCAATGTATTGGACTGGTATAAAAAGATAACGTCTTTAAGGAAAAGTTGCGCTGTTTTTAGTGGCGGCGAAACGGTAGATGTAAAAAGCGACGGCGGAGTGTTTTCGTTTAAGCGTAAGACTCGGGATGAAGAGATTATGTTTGTTGCAAATTGCGGATTTTCTATGTGCGAAGTTAGGTTAAATTGTTCGACAGATGAAATTATCAACGACATAAAAACCGATAAAATCACGCTTAATACATATGATTTTGCGGTTTTTTATAAAAGAGTAAAACAATGAAAGGTTTTGAACCCGTATATGATAAAAACTCTGAAATACTGATACTCGGTAGTTTTCCGAGCGTGATTTCCCGTGAAGTCGGATTTTATTACGGCAACAGACGCAACAGGTTCTGGTCGCTTTTAGGCAAGATATTTCGCGAAGAGATAGGTGAAGACGTCGACTCAAAAAAAGCGTTTTTGTTAAAGCACGGTATCGCGCTTTGGGACATTGCCGAGAGTTGCGACGTGAAAGGTTCTTCCGATTCGGAAATAAAGAACGTTAGCGTGGCCGATCTCGATATTATATTGAACGTTGCCGATATCGGATTGATAATATGCAACGGTAAGAAATCGTATGAAATTTTTTCAAAAAACTATGATTTGCCGATAAAATCGGTATGTTTACCGTCTACGAGTCCGGCAAACGTATCATTTGACGAGTCGAAGTGGTTCGACGCTTTGGGAGCGCTTATATGAACGTTTACGAAAAAACGCTTATCGACCTTTACGATTATGCCGATGAAAAGTTTAAGACTTTCAACGAAAAAATAGTCAATTGCGATAAACCGCTTATAGGTGTAAGGACGCCCGATATAAAGATGATCGCAAAGCGAGTGATTTCGTCCGATCCTTACGGATATTTATCCGAGTGCAAATTTCAGTACTATGAAGATACGCTTATTTTCGGACTCGTTATTGCGTCTTTCAAGTATGAAGAATTTCTGTTATATTTGAACGACTATCTTTCCAAGGCTTGCGGTTGGTCGCACGTCGACTGTTTTGCGTCAGCCGTAAAATGTCTTAAAAATCGCGATAATAAAAGTAAATTTTTCAATATTTTGCAGGGAAAGTTGACCGTTGTAAACGGATATGAACTTCGCTTTTATATCGTCGCGATGATGGTGTTTTATCTTGAAGACGGCTATATTGACGACGTGCTCAAGTCGGCGTGCGCGCTTTGCGGAAACGGGTATTATAACGATATGGCGATAGCGTGGTTACTATCGGTCGCGTTTATTAAATATAAGGACAAAGTCGTTGACGTTCTTTTAAGCGGCGGACTTTGTGATTTCGTTCAAAACAAAACGATCTCTAAGATATGTGATTCTTTCAGAGTATCGCTTGAAGATAAAAATACGGTAAAAACGTTCAGGAAGAGGTAAAAATGGAAATTTTACAACAAATCGTCAAAGAATTCAACCTGCGCGAAGATCACGCGCAAAACATCGTTTCGTTACTTGACGAAGGCAATACCATACCTTTTATCGCAAGGTATAGAAAAGAAGCGACCGGGCATATCGACGACCAGGTTTTGAGAGATTTGTCCGACAGGTTGAATTATCTTCGCAACATTGAAAAGAGAAAGGCGGAAGTAACCGCGTCCATAACAGAACAGGGAAAGATGACCGACGATATAGCGAAGGCTCTTTCCGAAGCGACCACGCTTACCGAAGTCGAAGATATTTACAGGCCGTATAAGCAAAAGAAAAAGACGCGGGCGACAATAGCGGTGGCAAAGGGGCTCGAACCGCTTGCCGACGTGATATTTGCGCAGGAGATGACGGACGGGACGGTTGAAGAAGTTGCCGAGCCGTACGTAAACGAAGAACTCGGCGTTAAAACCGCGGCGGAAGCAATCGCGGGCGCGCAGGATATTATAGCGGAAAGAGTGTCCGACAATGCCGAACTCCGCAAAAAACTCCGCCGTATCTATCTTAAAAACGCCATTATCGCGACAAAACTGCAAAAGGCAGAAGAAGACGGCGCAAAAACGTACGAAATGTACGCCGATTATTCCGAACCGGTCGCCGAGATCAAATCGCACCGCGTTCTTGCCGTAAACCGCGGCGAAGACGAAGGTTATCTTAAAGTAAAAGTTACCATACCCGAAGATTTTGCTATGCGCGTGTGCGAGATAGGAACGGTAAAAGACGGAAATATTTTCACCGATACCGTAAAAGAAGCGGTCGCCGACGCATACAAGAGACTTATTCAGCCTTCTATCGAGCGCGAAATCAGGAGTTTTCTTACCGAAACCGCCCAGGAGCAGGCAATCAAAATGTTCGACGTCAATCTTCGTCCGCTCTTGATGCAGCCGCCTGTCAAAGATAAGGTCGTAATGGGTTTCGATCCCGCATACCGCACGGGATGCAAGATAGCGGTCGTCGACGCCACCGGTAAAGTGCTTGCAACGACGGTGGTTTATCCTACGCCGCCGAAGCCGAAGATCGAAGAATCCGAAAAAGAACTCAAAAAACTTATCGATAAATATTCGGTCGACGTAATATCCATAGGTAACGGAACCGCGTCTAAAGAATCGCAAATGTTCGTTGCGGATATGCTCAAACCTTATAACGGAAAGGTTAATTACGTTGTCGTAAACGAAGCGGGGGCGTCGGTATATTCGGGATCTCCGCTCGCTGCGAAAGAATTTCCCGAATACGATCTTACGCTCCGTTCGGCAATTTCGATTGCGCGAAGGTTGCAGGATCCGCTTGCGGAACTTATAAAAATCGACCCCAAGGCGATCGGCGTAGGGCAGTATCAGCACGATATGCCCGCGGCTCGGCTCGACGCCGTTTTGGACGGTGTTTTGGAAGACTGCGTAAACAGTGTAGGTGTAGACCTTAACACCGCGAGTCCGTCGCTGTTATCTCACGTTGCGGGATTGAATAGCGGAATAGCGAACAATATAATCAAATACCGGGATGAAAACGGCAAATTCAAATCGAGAAAAGAGCTTATGAAAGTTCCCAAACTCGGAGCGAAAGCGTTTGAACAAAGTGCGGGATTTTTGCGTATAAGAGACGGAAAGAATATTCTCGACAATACCGCCGTTCACCCTGAATCCTATGAGGCGACCGAGAAACTTCTCGCTATGTTCGGGTATACCGACGAAGACGTTGCGGAGAGAAAACTTACGGAGTTGCCTGCAAAAATTAAAAAATACGGTGAAGCGAAAGCGGCAGAAGAGTGCGGGCTCGGCGTTCCTACAATGAACGACATAGTCGTCGAATTGTTAAAGCCGGGCAGGGACGTGAGAGATACTTTACCGATGCCTCAACTCCGTTCCGACGTAATGGACATAAACGATCTGAAAGTCGGTATGGAAATAACGGGAACGGTAAGAAACGTCATAGACTTCGGCGCGTTTATCGATATAGGCGTTCATCAGGACGGTCTTGTACATATATCGGAAATGTCGGATAATTACGTAAAACATCCGTCTGACGTTCTTAAAGTCGGTCAGGTAGTCAACGTGCGAGTGATCAGCGTCGACGTAAAAAAGAACAGGATCGGGCTCAGTATGCGCAAAGAACGTAAAAACGATTGACAATAATATTGCGCTTTGCTAAAATATAGACAGTTAAAAATATCCTGAATATGGATACATGGAGGTTATATGGATACTTTTACTAAGGTTGTCACGCTTTTGGGTAACGAACTCGGGGTAGATCCCGCGACCATCACGCCCGACAGCGATATCATCAGGGATTTGGGGGCGGATTCTTTGGACGTGGTACAGATGCTTATGGCTCTCGAAGACGAATTCGGAATAACTGTTTCCGAAGACGAAGCGTCAAATCTCAAGACGGTAAGAGACATCGTTAATCTGATTGAAAAATAAGAAACTGCGGAAGGGTATTCCTTCCGCGGTTTTTTTATAAACTTATTGTAATAAACGACCCGAGGCGGTACGTCTCGGGTCGTGATTTATTATTCCGGAAAGCGCAAGTCCACGCTTTCGAGTATCAGTGCGTTCGGCGGTAGCGTTATCGCCGGATTGGCCGAGCGCAAAGCCTTTCCTTCAAGAAGCGCATACACGTCACGGACGGTCATTTTTCCTTCGCCCGTCGCTTTTATCGTCCCTGCGATTATGCGAACCGTATTGTATAAAAAACCGTCTCCGCGAATGCGGTAATACAACATATTTCCGTCAGTCGTAATTTCACTTAAAAAAATAGTTCTTACCGCAGATTTTTCTGTATTTTCAACAGTCTTGAATGCGGTCAGGTCATGCCTGCCTTCAAACGCTTTTGCGGCGAGCCGCATAGCGTCGATATCGACGGTCTTTTCCAGTCTTACGCTCGTCGGGTTGATAAGCGGTAAAATATGCGACGAGATATAGAAGGAGTACCTGTAAGTCTTTGCCGCCGTAGCGGTCCTTACGCTGAAATCGGGCGGAACTTCGCGTGCGGATTGCGCCTGAATATCTTTAGGTAAAAACCTGTTCAGTTTGAAAGGGATCCTTTCCGTCGGGAGTTTTGTGTCGGCGCAAAAATCGAAAAAGTACTGTTTTGCCGAAACGCCTGCGTCCGTCCTGCTGCAACCTTCTATATCCGTTTCTTTGCCGAAGAGTTTCAGTAGGGCGGTTTTTATCTCGCTTTCGACGGTTCTTTTTCCCTGTATCGCCTGGAAACCGTAGTAATTTTTTCCGTTGTATTGTATTTCAATAAGAAATTTTCGCATATTTACTCGGTGAAATCCGCGTTCGATGCGGCACGTTTCGCAAGAGTAATGGTTTTATCGCATTGATACTTGGCTTCGAATTCTTCTCCCGCAACGAGATCTTTTCCGCTTGCCGACAATATGCGCACCACGAATTTTCCCTGTTTGTTTACGTATATTTCCGCTCCGTCTTCCGCAAGGTTTTTGTTTATCGAAGCGACCGCGCTTTTAAGTCCGCTTACGCTCGAATAGCCGCCCGTTTTAATCAATGGTTTTCCGCTTTCGGAAATTAAGGTCGCACGGAATCCGTCGTCGGTTTTCGCGATTTGCCATTTACCCGTCGGGTCGGTTTTGGGTTCTTTTACCGTATTAACCGCCTTCTTTGCTACGGGCGCGGCGGTTTTTGCCTTTTCGCTAGACAAAACGCTCTTTTTGTTCGGGTCCTTCGCTTCCGTTTTTGTCACCGGTTTTTGATACTTGCTCTTTTTATTGATCGGGGTAGCGGGTATACCTTCGTATTTCGGGTTTATTCTTGCCGCTCGGGATTTCGGCTCGGCGATCTGTTTCGGTTCGTCGTGCGCCGTATCTCGCGACTTCGGTTCGTCTTGAACGGGGACAGGGTCGGAGTAGTCTTCTTCGGTTTGTTCGTCCGCATCGAATTTACTTACCGAAATTCTCGCGTAGAGATGGTTTTTACCGAGTTTTTCGTCGCCCACCGTCAATCCCGAAATGCTCGCTTCGGTTTCGTTTCCGTTCTCATAAAACGTCATTACGGTCTGTTCGTCGGACACAGGGTCTTCGGTTTCGGTATTCTCGTCGATTTCCGAGTTTACCGCGAGATGAGTCGCGTCGGTAAATACGACGCTTTCTTCGAATTCCAATTGTTCACCGTCTTCTTCGGAGTTTTCGTCTTCGTATTTTTCGGAAAAATCAGGTTCGTCGTCGTTTCGGAAAGGCAGAGAAACGGTATTGTTTTCGTCGGGAGTTTCCGTCACGTGTTCTTCTTCGCTTAAATCGTCGTTTTCGATCGCTTGTGTTTTTCCCGAAGCGCCGATATCCGACTGTTTTTGCTGTTTGATGAGTTCTTTGTCTTTTTCCGCGTTTTTCGCGCCGTCTATCGCGAGATTTTTTTCTCTTTCGACCCTTTCGCGCTCTTTTACCGATTGTAAATAGGCGTATTTTGCCTTGCCGAGTTCGTCCATCGCTTCTATCTCTGCGGCTTTTTCGCGCTCGGCTTTTTCCGCCTGTCTTTCTTTTTTCAATTGTTTCTCGGACTTCGGTTTATCGTATTTACAGCGCTCTTCGTTCAGTTCGGCGAGTTCGCCTTTGAGTTTGTTGATACGGTTTTCGCATTCCGCTTTTTCCGCGTCGTTTTTCGATATTTCCGCGTCGGAAGCGGATTTTATTTCCGCGATAGAGCGGTCGAGATCGGCTTTGCGCTTGTTTTTTTCGCCTGTCAAGCGTTCCTTATCCGCAATGAGTTTATCTTTTTTGCGCGAGAGTTCTTCGAGTTCGGCTTTAACGCTTTCTTCGTCGGCTCGTTTAGCGGATTTGCCTTTTTTCTGTGCGGCGGAGTTGATCTCGGCTTGTCTTGCGTTTAATTCGGCGATTTGAATTTCGCGCGTTTCTATCAATATTCCGTCGCTCTCGGAAAGAAGTTTCTCTTCGTTTTTCGCTTTCTCCGTTTTTTCTTGCGCGGCGTTACGTATCTTTTCGTTTTCTTCGGTCAGGCTTTCGATTCTCTTTTCGAGAGCGGCTACAAGAGCGGACTTGCTTTCTATGTCGTCCTTTAGTTGCTTTTCGCGCGCGATTTTCGCCCTGCGTTTTTTGCCCGGGTTTATTATCGCAATAACGACGGAAACGACGAGCAATGCGGCGAGAACTATGATTATCCCGACCTGAATGTAATTAAGCGGATACGGCAATAATGAATTTATAAAATTCCATATATCCGCGAAAAATTTTCCTATAACCGTGAAAATTTCCATAAAGTTCCCCTTTAAGACGTCATCGATTTTAACATTATCATATATATTTTAATTGAAAAACGGAATTTAGTCAACCGAAAAGAAAACGTCGGCAAATAATAAATGGTTATTTACTTTAATATATTTTATTTTTCCGTATAAATATGCTATAATATATGCGCATAAATGCGATTTTTCGGTCGTATCGACTTTTAACTCTCGCCGTTACGGCGAAGTGTCGCGTTTCGGTGTATTATGAGAAAGATGTATAAAACGATTATTATAGGCGGCGGTTTTTCCGGTCTTATCCTTGCGGAAAGACTATCGGGCGTGTTCGGCGGAGTAAACGTCGCCGTCATTGAGAAGAACGACCGCGTCGGCAAAAAAATTCTCGCGACGGGCAACGGACGCTGTAATTTTACCAATGCGACGCTATCCGCGAGTAACTATCACTCCGTTTCGGAAGGGGATATTTTCGCCGCGATAAAAAAATACGGCAGGGAAGAACTTTTGTCGTATTTCCGCGAACTCGGAATAGACGGCGACTGCGAAGACGGAAGGTTTTATCCGTCGGGAATGCAGGCTTCGGCGGTGCTCGATATGCTGCGCGAAAGGTTGAATTATCTCGGGACCCGCATATTCACGGGGGCCGCTGTCGAAAAGTTGAGTTATAGCGATGACGGGTTTACCGCGTGCGGGGGAGATTTTGAAATCGGCGGTGAGATAGCCGTTTTGTGTTGCGGCGGAAAAGCGGGAAAACAGTACGGTACCGACGGTTCGGGTTACTCGCTCGCGCAGGCGTTCGGACATACCGTGACGAAGTTATATCCGTCTCTCGTGCAATTGAAGACGGACACTGTCTTAATAAAGGGTCTTAAAGGAGTAAAATGCAGAGCGATCGTAAAGGCGTATTCGGAAGGTAAGGAAGTATCGCGTTTTACGGGGGACGTACTCTTTACGGATTACGGGATAAGCGGCAACGCCGTATTTTTCGTATCGTCGTATCTCGTCGGCGCGAAAGATCCGGAAGTAAGCCTTGAATTTCTTCCCGAAAAGAAAGAATACGAGATAAAAGAGTTTCTTTCGGACAAATTCGCTTCGCTTCCGTACGTGACCGCCGAAAACGCGCTCACCGGCGTTATCAATAAACAGGTCGGCAGGGCGATAATAAGAAAAACGGGGACGACCCGTTTCGACGGGACGGCGGCGGAAAAAATCGCCGCGTCTATAAAAGATTTCAGACTTAAAGTAAACGGAACGCTCGGCTTTGACTACGCACAGGTGACAAGGGGCGGTATTCCCGTTTCGGAAGTCGATATCGGCACTATGGAAAGTCTGAAAAAAAGCGGTTTATATCTTTGCGGAGAAATACTCGACGTCGACGGCGATTGCGGCGGTTACAATTTGCAATGGGCGTTTTCGAGCGCGATGACCGCATATCATGCGATAAGGCGAAAATATGAAAATAGATAACGTAAAATTACCCGTTACCGCGACTTACGACGAAGTTTATTCGGCGTTGGTGAAAAGAAGCGGGCTTAAATGCGGCGACGTGAAATATTTCAGACTTTTGAAAAAGTCTCTCGATGCAAGAGATAAAAACGACGTTAAATACGTTTACAGCGCCGAGATATCGGATGAAGAAAAGACCGAAACGCCGTTTGAGATAGACCGAGCCGAAGGAAACGAAAAAATCGTAGTAACGGGATTCGGTCCGTGCGGAATGTTTTGCGCTCTTTATCTCGCGAGAGCGGGTTTCAGCCCTATTGTTTTGGAGCGCGGGAAAAAGGTCGAAGACCGCAAGAAATCGGTCGATAAATTTATTTCGGAAAGGGTGCTCGACGAAAACAGCAACGTTCAGTTCGGCGAAGGCGGAGCGGGAGCGTTTTCGGACGGAAAACTGAATACGGGGATATCGGATCCGCTTACGCGGGCCGTCCTTAAAGATTTCGTGACTCACGGCGCGCCGAAAGATATAGAGTTTCTCGCGAAACCGCATATAGGAAGCGACAATTTGCCGCGGGTTGTCGCGAGTATCCGCAGGGAGATAGAAAGTCTTGGCGGAAAGATTTTATTTGAAACAAAAATGACTGATTTTACCGTTAAAAACGGTAAGGTCGTAAACGTTATTACGGATAAGGGAGAAATAGATGCGGACGCTCTCGTTATAGCGGTCGGGCACAGCGCGAGAGATACGTTTTACACGCTTTATAAAAAAGGCGTTCCGATGGAGCGTAAAGCCTTTGCGGTAGGACTCAGGATAGAACACCTGCGGCAAGATATAAACCTGGCTCAGTACGGAGAAAAATACGCCGACAAATTGCCGACCGCCGATTACAGGCTCGCATCTCATCGGGGCGACAGGGGAGTGTTTACGTTTTGTATGTGCCCGGGCGGCGTGGTTATGCCGGCCGCTTCCGAGCGCGGCGGAGTGGTGACCAACGGCATGAGCCTTTATGCGAGAAACGCCGAAAACTCAAACAGCGCGGTGCTGTGCGAAGTTT
>CAMNIW010000033.1 GCA_946540675.1 uncultured Clostridia bacterium
TGGTTTTTATAAGTTTAGCGATTTTCTCGGTGTTCGCCCTGACCAGCACGGCTATATCCGAGTACCGCACGTCTTTAAGGGTTCTGTTGCCGTCCTTGTCGACGTCGTATATTTTATTGTCGTTTACTTCGTCCCGTATGATTTTCGCGATGAGAAGACCTTCGCCTTCTTCAAAGCGGTCGTCTTCCTTGTCGGAGTCCGCTATAAGGTCGTAAACGCCTGCGGGCGGCTCCGTTTTTTCCTTTGTTTCGGTAAGGACGTGAACGGTTGCCGATCCGTAGTTTTCGGGGAAAATTCCGCCGCGGACCATCGGGTTCGACGCGTAGTCCGTGCCGCCGAACTCTTCGGTCATAACTCCCGAAAAGACGTTGTTTACCGCTTTAAGAACGCCGTCCGAACTCCTGAAATTGCAGTCGAGAGAAAAGGCTTTGCCTTTGCCCGCGGCGTAGTCTTTGTATTTTGCCGCGAATATCGCGGGGTTGCATCCGCGGAAGGCGTATATGGACTGCTTAACGTCGCCCACCATAAACGCGTTGTCTTTAGATATAAGCGACAGTATGGCTTCCTGAAGCCCGTTTACGTCCTGATATTCGTCCGCAAAGACGAAATCGTATTTTTCCCTTACCGAAGAAAGGACGTCGGGATTTTCGGAAAGAAGTTTGTATGCAAGCCTTTCGAGATCGCCGAAGTCGGCGACGTTTTCTCGGCGTTTCAGCGCGGAAAACTTTTCTTCGAAAGCGAGCGTCGTCCTTGCGAGAGCCGAAACCGTTTCCGCTGTGGAGAGATATCTCGCCTTGCACTCTTCGTCCGTAAGACCCTGCATCGAAACGGCGATCTCGTCGTAAATTCCGTTTACCGTTTTTACTATTCCCTTGACGGTCGCCTTTATTTCTTCGACGTAAGGGTCGCCGTTTTTGTTGGCGTTGGGAAATTTCTCGCAGGGGAGAGCGGCGACGGATATAAGGTCGGGGAGTGTTTTTGCGGACAGCGCGGCAAGGTACTTCGAGTAAGCGGACTTTGCCGCCGCCGCGAGTTTTTCCGTTCCCGAACACTCCGCCGCGGACTCTTCGAAGTCGGTCTTTACGGATTTCAGCATTTCGCGGTAGACGGAGAGCAGTCCGTTTTTATATTCTTCGTAAGTCTTTTCGTTCACGCTTTCCGCGCACTTTTCGAGAAAGCCCTTTTGGTCCTGTTCGGTAGCCGAAAAAGAGTAAAGGTCGAGAACGAGTTGTTTGAGAGCCCCGTCGCTCCTTCCCGAACGGTAAAACCTGACCAGCCGCAAAAAGCCTTCGTCCCGCTTTTCGTACAGTTCTCGGAAAAGATCGTCTATCGCCGATTGTTTAAGTTCGGCGGAGTCGTTGTCGTCCGCCACCTTGAACGACGGGTCGAGCCCTATCGCGAAAAATTCCGAGCGAAGGAGATTTGCGCAGTAACTGTCAAAGGTGGACACGTCGGCGTATTGCACTTTTTCGAGAGATAGCCTGAGTCTTTCGGGGTCTTTGCCGCCCGTTATCGCCTTTTTTATGCGCTTTACGAGTTTTTTCTTCATATCGGCGGCGGAAGCGTTGGTATACGTCACGGCAAGGATCCTGTCCACGTCGGTCTCGCCGTTTATGACGAGATCGATTATGCGTTCTATCATAACCTTGGTCTTTCCGCTGCCTGCCGAAGCGGAGACGAGAACGTTTCCGCCCCTTTCGACGACCGCCGCGCGCTGCGAAGGAGTGAGATTGTCTTTATCGGTCATTTCCGTTCTCCTTTCCGCTTTGCGGCGGTTCTTCGAGTCCGGCGCTTATTATCGCGTCGGACTTCACTTTGGCTCCGCCCCGTCTTGCGGCTTTGTCCGTTTCGGGGTCCCTGCCGCAAAGCGCCTTATAAGAGCAGTAAGAGCACGCCCCTTCGTAAGGAGTGGCGAGTATAAAGCCATTTTTCAGGTTTTCCGCGGCGCATATAGCCATTTTTTTAGCGTATTTCATATATCCGTCGAAGTAGTCCGCCGAAACGAGCGAATTTTTCTTTCCTTCCACAAATTCGCTTTCGCGGTTTTCGGCAAGGTTCGGATCGGTCGCTTTAAGGACTTCTTCGTCGTCGAGAGTTTTTCCGTACATATACGGGGTCTTTTCCCCGTCTTTCGAGAATTTGTCGTTTACGTCGTAGTAGTACGCGCCCGCCGGCTTGTCTCCGCCCACCGCAAAGGCTTGCAGGTAGAGATAGAGTTGCAGGTTCCTTCCCGTGTAGAAAGAAGAGTCTTTTGACTTGTCCGCCGCGTGCGCCGTCTTGTAGTCCACTATCCTTACGTAATTTCCGTATTTGTCGAGCCTGTCGGCATACCCCGACAGTTTGAGATCGCCGAAAGACGTCGGAAGCACCACCGCTTTGTATTCCGCTCCGTCGCCGAAACGCTGTTCTTCGCTTGTCGGGCGGAATTTGGATATTTTGGTTTCCCGATAGATGTTGCCGCAAAGTTTTACGGCTTCCTTTTTCAGGAGTTTTTGAGAATAAGCGTAATCGGGACGGCTTAAAAATCTCGAATATTCTTCGGCGGCGAACACTTCGTCGAACGCCGTTTCGGCAAGAGCCTTGCAAGACGCTTCGTCCGTAGCGTTTGCGAGTTTATCCTTTACGAAGTTTTCCGCCGTTTTGTGCAAAACGTTTCCGAAGTCGGCGGCGCTTATGTCGGGCGAAACGCTGTCGGACAGCCCCGCGCCGTATTTAAGGAAACAGGAGTAGGGGCAGTTGTAGAACGCTTCTATGACGGAAGCGGAGATTTTCCCCGTCTTGTCGAAGTAGTTTTCTTTCGGAACGACGGCGTATCTTTCGGGTTCGGCGTTGACGCCGCCTATAAGTTCGGTCGCGCGCTTGCTGTACGCGCCGCCGTCAAAGGTTTTGAGAGCGTCGAACAGAGAAGACACCGAAGTCAGATCGTCGGTTTCCCCGTTTCTGAATTTTTCGCCGTCCATCACGAGAGAAAGGAGAGCCGGACGTATTCCCATATAGCCGAAAGAGTCGCGTTCGTCGCGCTCGTCGCCTTGGCGTTTTATCGCGTCCTTTACCATCGAATCGGAGTTGAAGGGCGTTATGCCGAATATCTCGGTAAGGTTTTCCGCCATCTCGCTCACCGTGTTTTTCCCGCCCGAAACCGAAGCGAGAGAATACGACGCTATAAGCACGTCCGAAAACGACGCGAGAGCGACCCCCGCCGCTTCCTTTTCACGCTTGTTGACGACCCTGATCTTGGGTTCTATCGCGACAGAAAGGCTTTCGAGCCCCGCTATATCCCTGTCGGAAAGAAGGGCGACGTCGTTTTTTACGGGCGGAACGTCGCCGCTCAGTCCCGCCGCGAAAAGTATCTTGTAACGCTTGTAGCGGCAGTCCTTCAGGTTGCCTATAAAGACGCAGTCTTTGGTGCGTTGAAGCAAAGACACGTCGCAGGCGTCCACGCCGGCGGCAAGTATTTTATAGAATTCTTCCGCGGTGACCGTTTCTTCTCCCAGCACGTCTTCTATTTCGTCCAAAACGGAGTAGAAGTCGTCGTCCGCTCCGACAAGGAAGTTCCGTTCGTCGCCGTCGGACAGTTCGCCGAGACGTGAAAAGACTATTTCGGCGTTTTCTTCCGCTCCGCAGTTTTTAAGGAACGAAGATATCGCCTTTACGAAAGTTTTCGCCGTTCCGCTCTTCGGGTATCCCTTGAAGAAAGAAGCGAGAACGGAATTTTTTGCGCCGAGAAAGATGTCGCCCGTGTCTATTCCGTCTATAAATTCGCTTGCCGAGACCGAGCGCTCCGCGAGCATTCGCAAAAGGTCGTCCGCGCGGCGTTTGTCCGAAATGAACAGACTGCTCGAAACGATCTTTCTTATGTCCTTTACGGTCGCTCCGCGCGCGCCCGCTCTCGCTGCGTCCGTCGCGAGCCTTGCGAGCGGATGAAGGGCGAGCGGTTTTTTCTCGTCCGCGAAAGACGGTATGCCGTAGTCCGAAAAAGCGCGTTTCAGCGCGAGCGAATACGCGCCGAGATCCCCGACGCCCACCGCTATATCGCCGTAACGCGCTTCGCCGCGCATAACTTTAAGTCGCACGTATCTCGCTATGAAGTCGGCTTCTTCCGAAACCGTTTTCGCTTCGAACAAAAAGACGTTGTTTTTCTTTTCCGCGATCGCCCGATAAGCGGGGTTAAACAGCCCGTCGAGTATTTTTTCGCCGCTCTCGCAGGCTCCCGTCGGGATTACCTTCGGTCGGGTTTTCGTTATACCGTATACGAAATCCGCAAATTCCGACGTATACAGAGAAGAGTTTTCCCCGTCTACGGTTATAAAGTCGCACGAACGGCAGTTTTTAAGCAGGGTTTCGATTATCTCGCGGCTTTGTTTCGTTACCGAAGAAAATCCGGCGACCACCACGTGCGAGTTTTTTAGTTTTTCGTCGTTTTCTATCGCGCCGACCATCGCCGAAAAGCCGCTGCTGCTGTCGGTCAGTTCGCGCTCTTTAAGGAATTCTTCGTATTTTCCGAATATTAAGGCGACGTCGCCTATCTTGGCTTTGGCGGCGGCGGAACATCCGTCCAGACACCCGAAGAGATCTTCGGGGGAGACCTTCGCGCTTTTGAGTTGGGCGATAAGTTCGCTCGTTTCCGCGGCAAAAGACGGGGAAGCGTACAGCCGTCCGAGAGTTTTCAGTTCGTTCCGCGACGCCGACAGTATCTTTTTTACCGCCATCGCCGCGCCTTCTTTGGAAAGGTTGTTTCTCCCCGGGAGATTTTTGCTTACGTACCGCCCGAAAGAAGTTACTTCCGTATTAAAAGTGCCGCCCGTCTTTTCCACGACCGCCTGTTCGAGAGAGAGCGTGAGTTTATCTTCGCAAAATATGACCGTCCTTTCGTCGAGAGACCGCCCGAAAGCCGCCGCGATATCCGCGGCGGCGGCGATACAGTCGAAATAAGTTTTACAGGAATAAACGGACATAATATACCTTTTATAATTAAGAATATAACATATCTTTTATAATTAAGAGTATAACATAAAACGCGTAAAAACGGAAACAATATTGTGAAAAAATAAATTTCTTTTATATTTTGATTTTATTTTTTTCGGGTTTATGGTATAATCGGTTTACAAATTGCATTTTCGGCAAAACGGAGACAAAGATGAAGAAAAAACTTTTTGCGTTCGCGGCGCTGTCGCTTGCCGGCGTGTTGCTCGTCGGGTGCGGAAACGCAAACTCGGTAAACTTCGAGAAGACGTACTGGGATAAAAATCCGTCGGACGCTCTCGTTACCGTAAACGAGAAACTCACCTATACGGTGGACTTTATCAAGGGAACTTCCAAGGAAGAACTCGGCGGTCTCGCTTCCGCGCTTATAGGCAACGACAAGTTGTCTTTTGCGCTCGGCGGCGAAAAATCGACCTATACAGCCGAACTCACCACCGAAGACGGGCTTTACGTATACAGGACCAGGCTCGTCGTGAACGGAACGTATACTTTCGGAGAAAACACTTACGAAGTTACGGGCGACACCGTGGAAACGACCGTAAAGTTCAAGAGCCTTAAAGACGGGTTTGCCCCCGTGGAATCGGTCAGAAAAGCCGTAAACGTAATACCGGTCAACAGCGCGCCCGCTCAAAAAGAACAGTTCGTAAAGGGCGGCTACACCGTGAAGACGACTTACGGGGGAACCGACGCGAGAGTGGAGTTTTTTGCGGACGAAGACGAAGAAAGTCGGAGCATATACGGCGAACTCGAGAAGAAATATCCGCTCACCGTCAAGAAGTATTCCAAACAGGCGTATATAGACAACGATATTTCCGTGCTTCTTTTCAGAACGTTCCGCTATAACAACAGCATAAGTTACACTTTCGGTTCGGTAGAGCCGATAGCGGGCGAACTCAAAACGGTCGTCGGCTCGACCGTGGACGAAGGGAACAAGCCGAAGAGAACGGAGATAACTCTCGCAAGTCCGAGACTTCCCGAATACGGCAGTCCCAACACGCTTGCGTTTACCGCTCAGGGCGTAAAATTCTCCACGCAGGGAAACGGCGGACAGACCTATATGTACGCGTACTACGCGATAGCAGGCAAAGGAGAAACCGAAGACTCGGAAAACAAGACGAGAAGATATCCGCTCAAAATTTTCCAAAGGGCGATACACAACACGGGTTACTTCGTGTTTACCCTTTCGAGCGCCGAATAAAAACCGAAAAAATTATCCGCGACGGAAATTTTCCGCCGCGGATTTTTTGTACCGTTATACGATTTTTGAGTCGGTTTATGCCGCTTTATCCGATCGGGCGGTTCGACTCGACACTCTTTTCCGTTTAAGAAAGAATATCCCGTTTCGACGAAATCTTCGACGGTAAAGGCTTCAAATATCCCGAATGCCGCACCAACGCCTGTTGTTTTTTAGTTGTTTTTGTTGTTTTTATGTCGTTTTCATATATATTTTAACAATAAAAACAACAAAAAACAAAATTTTCGTTGACAACGGGCGTGACTTAATATATAATATAAGAGAAAACAACCCAAAATTTTCCGAAGGTGGCAAAATGAAGAAATTTTATGCCGAAAAAATCGCGAAATCTCCGCGTATAGACGTCCTTAAAGAAGAACTCTTCAAGGAAATGCCGCAGATAGAAGCGGACAGGGCCGTCCTTATAACCGAGTCGTATAAGGAAACCGAAGGCGAGTCGATCTATTCGAGAAGGTCAAAGGCGTTCGAGCATATACTCGACAATATTCCCATCGTCATAAGGCCGCAGGAACTGATCGTCGGATCCGCGACCATACATCCGAGAAGTTGTCAGGTATTTCCCGAATATTCTTACGAGTGGCTCGAAGCCGAGTTCGACACGGTCGCGACCCGTTCGGCCGACCCCTTCTACATATCCGAAGAGACCAAAAAGACTCTTCACGAAACGTATAAATATTGGAAAGGTAAGACCAACAGCGATCTCGCCACTTCCTATATGGCCGAAGAAACCAAGCGCGCCATGCGCCACAATATGTTCACTCCCGGAAACTATTTCTACAACGGAATAGGTCACGTCACCGTAAATTACGGCAAAGTGCTCGAAGGGGGATATTCGGCGATAATAAAGGAAACGGAAGAAGAACTTTCCAAGATGAAAGTTTCGGACGGCAATTATTGCAGGAAGAGCGAATTTCTGAAAGCGATAATCAGGTCCTGCAAGGCGGTCATACGCTATGCGAGAAGATATGCGGGACTTGCTCGGGATCTCGCCGCGAAGGAAACTGACGGCAAGAGAAGGGCGGAACTCGAACAAATAGCGAAAAACTGCGAAAGAGTTCCCGAATTCGGCGCGCGCACCTTTTATGAAGCCTGCCAGAGTTTCTGGTTCGTTCAGATGCTCATACAGACCGAATCGAGCGGACATTCCATATCTCCGGGAAGATTCGATCAATATATGTATCCTTATTACGAGAAGTGCTTAAACGGCGGCATGACGCGAGAATTCGCGCAGGAACTCGTCGACTGTCTTTGGGTAAAACTCAACGATCTCAACAAGTGCCGCGACGCCGCTTCGGCGGAAGGCTTCGCGGGATACAGCCTTTTCCAGAATCTCATCGCCGGCGGTCAGGACAAGTACGGCAACGACGCCACCAACGATTTGTCCTTTATAACGATAACCGCTACCGAACACGTGTTTCTTCCCCAGCCGTCTTTTTCGGTCAGGGTATGGAACGGTTCCCCGCACGAATTTTTGATAAGGGCGGCGGAACTTACGCGCACGGGCATAGGTTTCCCCGCGTACTATAACGACGAAATAATAATCCCCGCGATAATGGCAAGGGGACTCAAACTCGAAGAAGCGAGAGATTACGGCATAATCGGTTGCGTCGAACCGCAAATAGCGGGCAAGACCGACGGCTGGCACGACGCGGCGTTCTACAATATGGTGCGTCCGCTTGAAATGGTGTTCTTCAACGGCGAAGAAAACGGCGAGCAGGTCGGTCTTAAAACGGGCGACGTCACCGAGATGCAGACCTTTGAAGAAGTGTTCAACGCGTATAAGGAGCAGTCCGACTATTTCGTTTCGCTTATGGTAAACGCCGACAACGCGATAGATCAGGCTCACTCCGAGAGATGCCCCCTTCCTTTCCTTTCGTGTATGGTAGACGACTGTATAAAACGCGGAAAGAGCGTTCAGGAAGGCGGAGCGATATATAACTTTACGGGGCCGCAGGGCTTCGGCATTGCAAATATGACCGACGCGCTTTGGGCTATAAAGCAACTCGTCTTCGAGCAGCACAAGTACACTATGCGTGATTTCAAGGAAGCCGACGAAGACAACTACGGCAAGGACTACGACGAGCATTACGCCGAAAAAACCACCGTTTCGATTTGCAAAGAACTTGCGAAAGAAGGTCGGGAGATAGACGAAGCGGACGTCGCCAAAGTCTATGCCACGGTGAGAAAGAATAACTGTTCTCCCGAGAAGAAGGCTAAATACGAGCAGATGCTCAAAGATATAGAAGCGCTTCCCAAATTCGGAAACGACGTCGACGAAGTTGACGAATTTGCGCGAGAAGTTGCGTACGTATACACAAAAAGAGTCGAGCAGTTCCGCAATCCGCGCGGCGGAAGATATCAGGCGGGCTTATATCCCGTTTCGGCAAACGTTCCGCTCGGCGCGCAAACGGGCGCGACTCCCGACGGCAGGCTTGCCTATACTCCTATCGCGGACGGCGTTTCGCCCGCGCAGGGAAGAGACGTCAAAGGTCCTACCGCTTCCTGCAATTCGGTCGCGAGACTCGATCACGGCATAGCGTCCAACGGAACGCTCTTCAATATGAAATTCCACCCGACCGCGCTCGCCGGAAAGAACGGACTTGAAAACTTCGTGTCGCTTATCAGGGGATTCTTCGATCAAAAGGGAATGCATATGCAGTTCAACGTCGTCTCGCGCGAGACTTTGCGCGACGCGCAAAAGCACCCCGATAAATACAGGGGTCTCGTCGTCAGGGTCGCCGGATATTCGGCGCTGTTCACCACGCTGTCGAGATCTCTTCAGGAAGATATAATAAGCAGGACCGAACAAGGGGGATTCTGATGGAACAATACCTTTTGACAAAGGGTAGAATTTTCGATATTCAGCGTTTTTCGGTTCACGACGGAAAGGGAATAAGGACGATAGTATTCTTAAAGGGCTGTCCTTTAAGGTGCAAATGGTGCTGTAATCCCGAATCGCAGGTCTACGCCGTACAGGAGATGACTCTCGGCGGCAAAGTGAAGACCGTAGGCCGAGACGTGACCGTCGGAGAAGTGATGGAAGAAGTCGAGCGCGACAGGGTTTATTACAAGCGTTCGGGCGGCGGTCTTACGCTGTCCGGCGGCGAAAGTCTTACCCAGCCCGACTTTGCGACAGCGCTTTTACGGGCGGCAAAGGAGTCGGGGATAAACACCGCCATGGAGTCGACGGGGTTTGCCGATTTCTCGGTGATAGAGAGATTTTTGCCATATCTCGACGTCTATTTGATGGACATAAAGCACATAAAC
Source organism: uncultured Clostridia bacterium (assembly GCA_946540675.1). Classification (GTDB taxonomy): domain Bacteria; phylum Bacillota; class Clostridia; order Christensenellales; family Borkfalkiaceae; genus UBA10281. Next base: position 9,506 of record CAMNIW010000033.1, read on the forward strand.
AGGGAAAAACACAAAGAATTTACTACTCAATACAACGACCTTATACTCGAAAACGCGAGAAAGATCGCGGAGTCGGGAAAAGTCAGACTTATAATAAGGACTCCGGTAATTCCGACGTTCAACGCCACCGAAGAAGAGATCGGAGAGATCGCGAGATTCGCGTCGTCGCTTAAAGGCGTCGAAGAAATGCACATACTCCCGTATCACAGGATAGGTATGGACAAGTATTCGGGGCTCGGCAGGGAGTATCTTCTCAAAGACATAGAACCGCCGTCAAAGGAACTTATGGACAGGCTTTTAAGAGTGGTCGAAGCCGTCGGACTCCGCGGACAAATAGGCGGCTGACGGCAAAACGTCATTTATAATAGCGGAAACGCCGACGGCGTTTCCGCCTTTTTATGCACAGGAGATCGGGGATATTATATATTATATAATGTTGCGCGCGAAAGAAAAAAATTTTTGTATCGCAAAAAAGTGCGGGAAAACACAATATTTTGTGTTTTCCCGTTTTTGTTTCGACAAAATCTTGTGGTAAAGCCTAAAAACGCCCAAAATATAAGATAATTCCTTAAAAAATTATTTTTGGAAAATGTCGAAAAAACAGTTGACAAAGATTTTTTTTAGTGTTAAGATAAGCGAGCGTCTTGGGGATGGCTGCTATCTCTCGCGCCACGGAAAACTTTTCTTGAAATCGCAAAAATTTTCGTAAAAGTGCGGAATTTTGCTTGACAGTAAAAGGCGGATGTGGTAATATAGATAGGCTATCGACGAGAT
>CAMNIW010000034.1 GCA_946540675.1 uncultured Clostridia bacterium
AGTCGTCTATAAAGTACTGCGCTTCTTCGTAAGTTATGCCTATCACGGCGAACACGACGGCGAATTTGTCGTTGGCTCCGAGAACTTTCGCCTGCCTTGCTATCTGCGCGGCGAGTTCGGCGTGCGGAAGACCGCTCATCGAAAACACGGGGAGTTTCTGTCCCCTGACGAGCGTATTGAGTCCGTCTATCGCCGAAATGCCCGTCTGAATAAATTCGTTGGGATAGTTTCTCGCGGCGGGATTGATGGGTTCGCCGTTTACGTCCCTTTGCTTTTCGGGGATTATCGGCGCGCCGCCGTCGCGGGGGTTGCCCATTCCGTCGAAGACTCTTCCGAGCATATCTTCGGAGAGATTCAAAGAAAGGCTCCTGCCTAAAAATCTCGCTTTCGCGGTGGATATTTTAAGCCCCTGCGTGTTCTCGAAAAGTTGAACTACCGCCTTGTCGTCTTTTACTTCGAGTACCTTTCCCCTTCTTATCTCGCCGTTTTCCTGTCTTACTTCGACGAGTTCGTCGTATTTTACGCCTTCGACGCCTTCGACAAGCATCAAAGGTCCTACAACTTCTTTTATGGTCTTATATTCCTTATACATCTTCTTCTCTCCCGACGGATAACGCTTTGAGTTCGGCTATGAGTTCTCTCTCGATGTCGTCGATCTGTCCTATAGACGATTCTTCGATATACTTCGCCCTGCCTATCTTTTCCTTTGCCGGGCAGTTTATAACTTCGTCGAAGTCGGCGTAAGAAGCCACCGCTTCGTTGCCGTAATCGTAAAAAGCCTTTATCAGCCTGAGCAGTCTGTACTGCTTGTCGAGCGAAGTGTAAGTGTCGGTTTCGTGGAAGGCGTTCTGGTGAAGATAATCTTCTCGGATCATCTTCGCCGTTTCCATAGTCATACGGTCTTTGTACGAAAGAGCGTCCATACCGACCAGCCTTACTATTTCGTCGAGATTGGCTTCTTCCTGCAAGACGTTCATTATAAACGCGCGGAGAGCCATAAAGTCTTCGCCGACGTTTTGCGAATACCACTCGCCCATTCTGTCGGCGTACAGCGAATAACTTATAAGCCAGTCTATCGCGGGGAAGTGTCTTCTGTACGCAAGTTGAGCCGAAAGTCCCCAGAATACCTTGACTATTCTCAGCGTAGCCTGCGAAACGGGCTCCGAAAGGTCGCCGCCCGGAGGAGATACCGCGCCTATCGCGGAGACCGAACCGACCACGTCTTCACTGCCCGAAACCTTGACTATGCCCGCCCTTTCGTAAAACTCGGCGAGCCTTGAAGAAAGGTACGCGGGATAACCTTCGTCGCCCGGCATCTCTTCGAGCCTTCCGCTCATTTCCCTGAGCGCTTCCGCCCAGCGCGAAGTCGAATCCGCCATTATCGCGACGCTGTACCCCATATCCCTGAAATATTCCGCTATCGTTATGCCCGTATAGATGGACGCTTCTCTCGCCGCGACGGGCATATCCGAAGTGTTGGCGATCAGCACCGTCCTTTTCATAAGCGGCTCGCCCGACTTCGGATCTTTGAGTTCGGGGAACTCGTTGAGAACGTCGGTCATCTCGTTTCCGCGCTCGCCGCAGCCGACGTAAACTATTATCTCCGCGTCAGCCCATTTGGCGAGTTGGTGCTGAACGACGGTCTTGCCGCTTCCGAAAGGTCCGGGAACGGCGGATACGCCGCCTTTCGCTATCGGAAAGAGCGTATCTATTACCCTTTGACCCGTGACGAGCGGCATCGAAGGAGTCATTTTCTCTTTATACGGTCTCGCCTTTCTCACCGGCCAGCGCGTGAGCATTGAAATTTCTTTTACTCCGCTTCCGTCCTTGATTTTCGCTACCGTTTGCGTAATATCGAAGTCGCCTTCGGTTATCTCGGATATCTCGCCCGAAACGCCGTAAGGAACCATTATCTTGTGAAGGACGAGCGCGGTCTCGGCTACCGTTCCCAAAACGTCGCCCGCGATCACCTTGTCGCCGACCTTTTTCGTCGGAGTGAAATGCCATATCTTTTCGTGGTCGAGATTGGTTACCGACATACCCCTGCTTATCCTGTCGCCGTACTTTTCGACTATCGTGGAAAGGGGACGCTGTATCCCGTCGAATATGCCTTCGATAAGCCCCGGTCCGAGTTCTACCGAAAGGGGATAACCCGTAGACTCCACCGCGTCGCCGACGCCGAGCCCCGAAGTTTCTTCGTATACCTGTATAGACGCCCTGTCGCCGCGGAGTTCTATTATCTCGCCGATAAGTCCTTTTTCTCCGACCTTGACGACGTCGAACATCTTGGCGTCCGCCATATTTTCCGCCACGATGAGCGGCCCTGATACTTTAACTATCCTTCCTTGCATTTATCTGTTCCCTCCGGAAAACAAGACGTCCACACCGAGCGCCCGCTCCATTTGTTCTTTCATTTTTTCCATAGCGTAACCGCTCTCGCCCTTGTCCGACGGAACGGATACTATAATGGGGTAAGGATTTTCGAGCATACGGGTGACGAGATCGTCGAGTTCCCGCGCCAGATCGTCCGTTATGAATATGACTTTGTAGGTTTTGGCGAGTTTTCTCAGAAGTTCTCTCGCCTTCTGAGCGTCGCCCGCGCCGAACGCGTCTACGCCGCCCGCCTTGAAAGCGAGTACGCTCTCGCCGTTGCCGATGATCGCCATCTTATCCGACATAGTTTTCCTTTAACCTCGCCTTGATTTCTTCTTTTCCCGTTCCCGAAAGTTTGCCGACCATTATTATCCTGACGTTTTTCATCTCGTTGACCTTGTAGAGATAATACATGGCGAGAGGCACGATACCCGTGGGCTCGTATTTCTTTTCGGAAAGTTTTTTCAGCGGATAACTCTCCGCCGCCCGCTCGAACATAACGAGCGGTTTTCCCTGCCCTGCTTCTTTGAGCGCGAGCGATATAAGTTCCTGATTTTCGGTAAAGGCGAAATCCCTTTCCGCCTTTTCGTAGTCGCGCCCGACTATCGGCAAAAGTTTTTCCGCCGAAATCTTTCCGCCCCTTATAAACTGCGAGCGGAAAATCTCTTCGCTGTCCGTCCTTACCGCGAGAGATACGTTTTTGCAATCTATCTCGCGGACGGTAAATGAGAGAAAATCTCCCTTGAAGAGTTTAAGCGCGGCGGCGTAATACCCCTTTATAAATATATCCGCTATTCCCGCGCCCGTGGCTTTTCCCGTGTTAAACGACTCATAGGCGGACTTCATAGGTGCGGCGAGATAATCGGGGACTTTTTTCGCGTCGCCCGCCGCCGCGGCGAGAATATCGCTCTTTTTCGTAAGCCCGTCTTCCTTATAAACCCCTTCTTTACCGAGAAAAACACTCCTTACCGCGACTTCCGCGTTGTGGAAATCGTCCTTTAAGAAGCAGTACGCCGTAAACGAAGCGCTCGGAGAATACTCCCTGATAAAGGCGTGAAGCGCGGCGTTCTCTTCGGCGATAGCCTTTTCGTATTCGGTATAAGAATCCGTTTCGGCGTTTTTGCCGAAACCGTATTCGCGCAGAAGCCTGAACGCTTCTTCCGCCGTGTTCGCGTCTATCATACGCGAAAGTTTTTCAACGCCGAGTATGCCGCTCTCTTTGGAGCGCGCGATACCGCTGACGAATACCCCGTCTTTTTTCATAACTTATCCGTTATCCCCGAACAGTCTTTCCGCGGTGGCGGTCTCGGTTTCTTCCCTTACCGCGTTTACCGCCGACGAAAAACTCAGATCCCTGTCGTACGTCTTGCCGGATATTACTATTCCGCCGTCGAAATCGCCCGACTTTACGCTTAAAGAAAGGTCTTTGACCGCCTTTGACGCGGCAACCTTGCCCGTTATATCGAAAGGCTTTTCGGACACGTACACGGTATCGCCTTTTTCGGCGTACTTTTCGATGAGTTTTTCGCAATACGCCGTATACTCTTCTTCGGTCATTTCAAAGAGCATGGAAAGAGCCTTGTCGTACACTTCGCCGACAAGTCCGGTCTTCGCCGCGAGAGTTTGCTTTTTTGCGTCCATTCTCGCGTTTGCGCGCCTGCGCCTTTTGACGTCTTCGACTTCGGCGGCGATCTTTTCGTCCGCTTCCGCTTCGTACGCCACGGCTTTTTCTTTGGCGTCCGCCACGGTCTTTTCTCCGTATTCTTCCGCCGCGCGGACTATTCTTTCGGCGTCCGCTTTCGCGGTCTCGACGATAACTTCCGCGAGATCTTTATTTTCAGTACTCATTGTAAACCCTTGTTATTTTGCTTCGTCCGTTTACGCGGGTATCATTATGCCGAGAACGAGAGCAAGTATCGCGTAGAACTCTATCATCGCGGGGAAAAGCACGTATTGTCCCGAACCCGCGCTGTTTTTGCCGATAGCGTAGATACACGAAGCGGCGGTTATGCCTTGAAGAACTGCCGAAAGCATACCCGTGATGCCGAGCGCCAACGCCGCGCCGAATACCGCCCAACCTGCGGCTACCGTCATGGTCGCCGAAAGGGCCGATATCTTCATTACCGCAAGGACGAATCCGTAAATACCCTGCGTTGCGGGAAGAAGCGCGAGAACGATTATCTTGGAAAACTTCTTGTTGTCTTCCGACATAACGCCCGCCGACGCGGAGCCGGTCTTATAAAGACCGAAAGCCGATCCCGCGCCGCAAAGGATCATACACAGCGCCAATCCCAAAATGCCTATTGCTTTACCATCCATATTAAATTTCCTCCGAAATTTATAATTTATTTGAAATATACGTATTCTCTCGAATACCCTATCGGGGTGAAGAGTTCTCCTTCCCCTTCGTAAAACCTGCCGAAAAACTCTACGTATTGAAGTCTCGCGTCGTGTATGTACGCGCCGAGAAGGCTCATAGCAAGGTTGAACACGTTGCCGACGATTATTATCACCACTCCGAATATAATCCCTACGACGCCCGTCGGGAAAAGCATTCCGAGCGCTAAAGTGTTGGTGAATATCGACGCTATCTGCGCGCCCGAAAGCATAAGTCCGTAAAGCCTTGCGTAACTCAATATGTCCGACATATAATTGATAAGCCCGTACAAGGATCCGAAAGTTTTGGTGACTTTGCCAAGACCCTTGGCGGTTATTCCGCTCGTCAATATCCCGACCGCGAAAAGCCCGACCGCGCCGTATCCGAAATACGTCGTGAGCGTCGCGTTTTCCTTTACCATACCGAAGACGAACACGACGAACGCGACGAGCGCGAGCGCCCATACGAGCCCCGAGAATATCCCTTCGGCTATCTGCTTCCTGCCGAAACACTGCACGGCTTTGAGTACCAGACTGACCGCTATTTGCAAAGTGCCGAGACACAGGCACCAAAGAAGCATGGTGGGAACGTTTATTCCGGCGACCGACGATATTGCGTTTATCGGGTCGATATGCGCGTCGTAAAACGCCCTGTAATCGCTTCCGAGATAAGTCCTCAGCACCTGAAATCCGAGAACGCTGTCGAACAGCAGTCCGAAGACGACGGCGAATATTCCGCCTATCGCGAATACTTTGCCGAAGCGTTGCATCGTGGTGCCCCGCCGCGCTTTTTCGGAAAGCAACAGTCCGCCTATTATCATCAAAACGCCGTAACCGGCGTCCGCCATAATGAGCCCCATAAACATAGCGAAGAAAAAGGACATCACGGCGTTGGGGTCGAGCGCGCCGTAAGCGGGCGCCGAATACATATTGGTGACCGCCTCGAAATTGCTCACGACTTTATTGTTTTTCATAAGCGTGGGCGCGTATTCGTCGCGCGGGACGGGCTTGAACTCGGTAAACACCGCCGTTGCCGTATTTTCCGCACACGTTTTCACTTTTTCCACGTCTTCGGTCGGAACGAACGCCTTCATAACGAACGTTTCCGCCGTCCTGCGGAAACCTTCTCCGCTCTTTTGTTTTTCCTTTATAAAGCCTATGTAATCGATATATAATCTTATATCGCGGATAAACTCCGCGTCTTTTACGGTCGCTTCGGAAATCTCCGCAAGAGCCTTTTCGTTTTCGGCGATCTCCCCGTCTATATCCGCTATCTTTTCTCTCGCGGTAAAGTCGCCCGAAAAGCCGCATTTATTGAATCCGTATAAAGAAAGCGTCTTCTCCGCTTCTTCTCCGTCGCGCTTTAAGAAAACCGCCGCGACGACGTCGCCGCTCTCTCCGTCGGCGAGTTTTATAAAGTAAGCCGATTTCCCTTCGAATTCGGAAGATAAAGCCGCCGTCTTGTCCGACGGAACGAGTCCGAGAACGACTTTGGTAAAATCGGTATCCGCGAACGCCGAAAATTTATCTTCGAGTCCGACGTACGGCAAATATCCCTTTTTCTCTTCGGTAAGAGCGTTGATCTCAGCAAGCGTTCCGGACTTTGCCCTTATGCGCTCTTCCGTCCTTTCTATCTTCTCTCTTATCTCCCCGAAGCGCGACGGAACGGACAAAAACTCTTCCATCGTCACCCCGTAAAGAGCGGGAGCCGCGTTCTTTTCCTTGATCTTTTTATCGGCGGCGTCGTACTCCCTTTCTATAAAGTCGGCGCACGCTCTCGCACGCGCTTCTTCTTCGCCGAAAGAAAACTCTTCCGCGTCGAAACCGCTCGTCAAAGCGACGTCTCCCACTTCGGTTATCTGTACCGCGCCCGTCGCCGTAAACCCGTCGAGCAACTTGTCTTTTTCGCTTATAAGCCCGACGAGAGTCATAGACGACATCTCAGCAATCGCCATCTTTTATCCTCCCGCAGATCTCCGAAGAGAGAGCGTTTACCCTGCTCCCGTATCCGGCGACGAGTTTATCGTTTTCGGCGGCGTTTTCACTGAGCGCCGCGCGGTATTCCTTTTCGGCTTCGAGCCCCGCCTGATAAAGACGGTTACTCCGTCTTGCCTTTGCGTTTTTGACAGATTCCCGCCCTATCTCGCGGGCGCGGGCGTCGGCGGCGGACCTTATCTCTTCCGCGCGCTTCTCGGCGTCGAGCCTTATTTCACGCGCCTGCTCTTCGGCGCTCAAAACGGTTTTAAGAACTTGCTCTATCATAAAACGATCCTCTTTTTGCCGCGCGGGCATTTCGCGCGACTATTCTTAATAAGTATATAATAAATATTAGTTAAAGTCAATGATTTTCGATAAATATCTCCGCCCGTTTAAGGACGGTTTTACCCCGAAAAAGTCAATTTTCACGCATTTTTTATTAAAACCGTTTACAAAACGCTTTTAATATGATAAAATATTCATTACTTATTCGATAGGAGTTATATTTTATGAACGAAGGCGACGGTAAGCCTCCCCCCAACACAGTCGCGGCGTATATAATAATATTCGTTGCGCTGGTACTTTTTTCGGCGTTCTTCTCGGCAACCGAGACCGCCTACACTTCTCTTAACCGCGCAAGGTTGAAAATACGCGCGGAGAGCGGCAAAAAGTCCGCCGCAAGGGCGCTTAAACTGACCGAACGATACGACAGGTTGCTGTTTACCATACTTATAGGAAACAATATCGTAAATATCGCTTTGGCGACCGTTTCCGCACTGCTTTTCGCTACGCTGATCACGTCCAACGCGGGACTGTCGGCGACCGTTTCTACGGCGGTATCGACGGTGATCGTTCTCGTCTTCGGCGAGATAACCCCGAAGACCGTGGCGAAAGAGTATCCCGAACAGATAGCGGGTTATACGAGCGCGCCGATAAGTTTCTTTATAATAATACTCTTTCCGCTGAATATGATATTCACGGGGTGGAAAGCTCTCCTTTCCAAGATATTCCGTTTCGGCGGCAAGGACAAGATAACCGAAGAAGAACTGTTGAGTTACGTCGAAGAAGCCAACGAAGACGGAACTCTCGACAACAGCGAGACCGAACTTATTTCCAGCGCGATAGAATTCAACGACGCCGAAGTCGGCGATATACTCGTTCCGCGCGTCAACGTAATAGCGGTCGAAGAAAATTCTTCTATGGAAGACGTTATGAAGACCTTTTTGGAACACGGCTTTTCACGTCTCCCCGTATACAGGGGATCCGTCGATACGATAGTCGGTATGATACACGAAAAGGACTTTTACGCCGCTATGATGAAGGGCGCGAAGAATATCAAAAATCTTATAACGACTATGGGCTTCGCGACCGAACATATGAAGATCTCGGTACTGCTCCGCAGTATGCAAAAACAAAAAGTGCATATGGCGGCGGTCATCGACGAATACGGCGGAACGCTCGGCATAGTTACGCTCGAAGACATTCTCGAAGAACTCGTCGGGGAGATATGGGACGAACACGACGAAGTGGTAAACTACTTTACCAAGACGGGCGATAATACCTATCTCGTCGACGGAAACGCCGAACTGTCGGATTTTTGCGAGACCTTCTCGCTCGAAGAAGACGAAGAAAACGATTCTAACACCGTCGGCGGCTGGGTAACCGAAAAAGTGGGCGACATACCGCATATAGGTTATGAGTTTTCTTGCGGAAATCTCACGATCGAAGTCACAAAGCGCACGCTTAAACGCGTACTCGAAATAAAAGTTACCGTAAACGAAAAAACCGAAAACGAAAACTGAATATTTTTTTACGATATGGCAAAAATCTCTTTACAAAAAACGTAAGGAGATTTTTTTATGAACCCGTTTAAGGAAAAAGCAAAACCCGTAGAAGACTATATTGAAAGCCTTAAAGACCTGTACCCCGTCCCGTATGACAAAAACGCGACCGACCCGTACACCAAGACGAGAATAATTCTCGCCGCGGGCGCCGAATTCGAAGCGAACTGGCACTCGCACTCGATGCTGCGCCATATAGCCGACACCGATTTAAGACGAAGTATATCTTTGTCGAGATTTGTCGAAAAACAGCAACAGCAAAAAGTCTCTTGTCTTAAACCCGTAAACGAAACCGTGCTCGAAACGACGATAACCTACGAACAACTCGCCGTCGATCTCACCGCCGAAATGGCTAAAAAGGAAAAGAATTTTTACGTCAAAAAAGCGCTCGACTTCGCACTGCTCGAAGACTTCGACCATTTGTACCGCTATGCCGACCTTCTCGATACGGACGACGGCGTTCACGCCGAAAGGCTGGTCGGGAAATACACCGAAATTATGCCGGCGAGACCTACAGCCGCTCATCACCGCCACCCGTTCGACAACGTAAAGCGCGACACCAACGGCAAAAAAGCCGACGTGCAAACAGTCCTTAACACCCTTATCATAACCGCCGCCGAACAGCAGACTATGAACTATTATATGAATCAGGCGTGCTTTTATAAAAACGATCTCGGAAGAAAACTGTTTGAAGAGATAAGCCTTGTCGAAGAAGAACACGTCACGCAGTACGGCTCGCTTATAGACACGTCGTACGACTTTCTCGAATGCAACCTTTTGCACGAATACGCCGAATGCTTTATTTATTGGTCAAACTATATGACCGAGACCGACGCGCGTATAAGAAAGATTTGGGAACAAAACTTCGAAATAGAACTTTCTCACCTTGCCGAAGCGAGAAGACTTCTCAAAAAGTACGACGGAAAAGACTACCCCGAAGTTATCTCCGACGCCGAATTCCCCGAACCCCTTTCTTTGCACGAAAACGTCAATTACGTAAGGGAAATAATAAAAGACAGCGTTCAGTTTACGGGCGACAAGGAAGACTATAAGGATATATCCGAACTCCCGTCCGATCACAGGTATTTCTCTTACAATAAGGCGATAAACGAACCGATAGCCGAAGAATCCGGTCACGAAGTGATAGAACGGCACATAAAGGACGTCGGGCAGGACTACCGATACGAAACCGACAAACACCCCTTCGCCGCTTTCCGCGACAGGAAAAAGGATAACTGCTCCGCAGGGATAAAGCCCGACGCGGAACTTAAAGGAACGGGATTTATTCCGCTGAAATAAAGACCGGATATAAAACGCGCGCCCGACGGACTTGTCCGTCGGGCGCTTTCGAGCGGCTTATTTTCGCAATATTTATACGATGACGGGAAAAATAAACAATGACAATTCAACGCGAGTTGCTTGTCTATCGTCATTATGAGCCTGCATAGCAGGCGTGATAATCTACTTTGGTCTATAGTTCAAGGGGATTCTTCCCACCGCCCGTCAAAGCAGGTCGGGTCAGAATGACGGAAAAAACATTTTTATTGTCATCCAGAGCGAAGCGAAGAATCTAAGCGTGTTTGAGTACAGTAAACGCTTGAAATATA
>CAMNIW010000035.1 GCA_946540675.1 uncultured Clostridia bacterium
CGAAACGGTCTTGAACGTACCCGACAAATCGGCTTCGTTTTCGAACCAGGAGCCGTCTATAACCATAGCGACCGCGCCCGGCTGAATTTCGCCATCGAGATAACTTTGTATGAGTTTTAATTGCGCCGCCTTGAAGTTGGACGCCGCCGTATAGTTTGCGCCGTTTCCCGTAACCACTTCTCTCATAAATTTGAGCGCGTAGTATTTACCGGCTTGCTTTTGAAGATCGAAACGGTTCTCTTCGCTTATCTGCTTTTTCTCGACGATCGGCTCCGAGCCGTTCCAACCCGTGATCAGATCGGTTTCGCCGTCGAACGTCCAGTTGCGCTGCATATCTTCCTTTCCTTCGTAATTTGCCCAGTAGTTGGCGAGCGCTTCCACGAAATACTCTTCGTTGTCCGAACCGCCGTACACGAAAGGAGTTACCGAGTCGTTGCGGATCTTGTCGACGAGTTTTCCGAATTGTTCGTACGTCTTTGGCATACCGTCGTCATAAGTGCCGGCAACGCCGTCGATGCCCGTCGATTTTTCGGTCTTGGTAAAGTTTCCGCTCTCGTCAAAGAACCAACCCTTGCCTTCGAACATATCGACGTCGTATATGAATCCGTAAAAGCCGTCGTAGAAAGGTATGCCGTAATACTTCCCGTCTTTTGCCTTTAAGAAATCGCTCATCGCGGGATCCATTTTCCCCGCGATCGTCTTTCCGCTTTCTCCTACCGACGCGAGATCGCCAGTCACGACGTCGGATATATCCGCGAATTTCCCCTGCGACTGCATAAGATAATAGTCGACGGATTCGGTCAGGTAAAGATCTTCGTTTAACGACTTATTGGCAAGCATATCGCCCGCCAAAGACTCCACGACGTCCACGTAAACGCCCGTCTTGCCGTCTTCAAAATGACGGTCTTCGTATTGACGGGCAAAACGCGCGCCCGCTTCGCTCAGCCACCCGAGCCCCAGACCGCCGTTATACGTAGCCACTTTGATCACCGTTTTACCTTCGGTGTTTTCCTGTTTTTTGCCCGAATCGCCGCCCTGACAAGCGGTAGACATAAGACAAAGCGCGGATAAACTCAATGCCAAAGCGATATTGATTATTTTCTTCATACATAACTCCTTTATTATTATACGTCGTTTTCGTTTTATCAATCGTCCCAGACGTCCGCAAACGTCCTGACCGTAATATCTTCTTTTTTAAGCGCCCCGACGGACTTTACGGTGACCGTCACTTCGTCGCCTTTCTCCATATCGAAAAAGTTGTCCGAATACGTTATTCCCGAGTTGTCATCGGTATCTATAAACACCGTTCTCGCAAAAGCCTTCGCGACGACGGTCACTTTATATACGCCGACTTCTTCTTCCCTAAAACTCCACGCTATATCCGTAACGAATTTCTTGTCTTTCCACAGTTTGGGAAAATAGAGATTTTTTGAAATAGATTTGCCGTTTTCGACGTATTCGACCGAAATATAATCGCAGGCGCAGTCGTTTACGTCCGTTCCGTAAACGCCGTCGGGCGGCACGTCGACAGCATATCTCTCCTGTTTTAATATATCTCCTTCAAGAGTTTTCCAACGGCATATAAGTTCGCCGCTCAAAGCCTTATCCGTGTCGTTTACCGCCGATATCCTTATGCCCGATCGCGTTTCGCATACCGGCAAATATACGGGAGCAAAACGCCTTTTCATCGCGTAATAGACGGGTTTTTTCTCTCCGTAATGATCTATTACCGACCAGGTGCCGCACCCCCAGATATCGTTGTACATCCAGTTCATAAATCCGCGGCAATACGGCGTCGCTCTCGCGAAGTCGATTTCCGCCCCGATCATTTCGGCGTGCGCCGTCATCGCTTTTTTCAGGAAGTCTTCGACGCTCCCGAATTCTCCGAAAAGCCTGCTCGCAAAAAATTTCTCTTTGTCAAGACAGGTGGCGCGCTTGATCGCGTAAGGATTTTTCAGAAAATGATATTCCCAACTGTCGCCCGTAGGCCAAATCTCGTCTTGCGGAATAAACTTTTTTATGCTCCTTAGCCTTGTCGGGCCGAGATGAGCGGATTCGGAAATAAAGTTTGCGGTTCGCGACGATATAACGCGCCGAAAACCGTCTATCATACCGTCGTCGAACACTTCGTCCATACAGGATAAATGCGCGTCGCCGTTTGTAAAATGCCACTCGTCGTCGTCAAGCCCGCAGGGGGAATTGTGAATATATATCCTGTCCCCGTCGAGTTCCGCGCAAAGCCCGCGCAAAACCACGCGAATGAGATAGTTTCCTTCGGCGTATTCCGAGCCGTCTATACTCGGCATATATTCGTTACCGCCGCACCAAAGCGCAACCGACGCGTGATTGCGCAAACGCTTTATCTGATATTCCGCTTCCTTCAAGAAGTTTTCGCTTATCCCGTCTATCGACGCGGGGATCGCGGAACACGAAAACATAAAGTCCTGCCACACCATTATCCCCAACCTGTCGCACAGGCGGTAGAAAATATCTTTTTCGTAAACTCCGCCGCCCCATACGCGAAGCATATTGTATCCGCCGTCTTTTGCGCTTTGCAATAAATTTTCGTACTCGCGGTCGGATACGGCGCCCGTCATGGTAGATATCGGCACCCAGTTGGATCCCTTGCAAAATATCTTTCTTCCGTTTACGTTAAGCGTAAAACCTATTCTGTTTTCGTCTACGGGATCTTGTTCCAACGATATCCGTCTGAGCCCGATCTCTCCGCGTTTTTCGTCTTTGATCTCTCCCGACTTTACAAGTTTTACGGTATACGTATAAAGTTTTTGCTCACCGTAGCCGTTAGGCCACCAAAGTTCGGGATTATCGATTTTCGCGTTTACGATATTTATAACGCCGTCTACCGTACGGCGGTACTTTTTGCCGCCTGTTTCGATCTCTATAACGTATTCGCCGTTTTCGTTTCCGAAAAGCCGTTCGCCGTTATCGTACAGGGTAACGAAAAAACTCACGTTGCCGTTAACGTCGCCGCGCGTCCTGACGTCGCCTATCGCTATGCCTTCGTCGGCGGCGATATATACGGGAAGCCAGATCCCTATACCGGGAAGACAGGGAGCCCAGTCCCAGCCCCAATGGCATTGCGCTTTGCGTATCCATAATCTGTCCTGAGTAAACAGCGCCCTGTAATTCTTGCCGTCGTTTTCGGATCTGATATATCCGGTCGCGGACAACATCCTGACTTTAAGTACGTTTGCGGTCCGTTTTACGACCTTTTTTACGTCGTAAACGTACCGCAAAAACATATTGTCGGTTTTTCCGAGTTTTACGCCGTTTAAGGTTATTTCCGCCAAGGTGTCCACGCCGTCGAAACAAAGATTTATGCGCTTTTCGGTATAAACATTTTCAGGCAGGTCGAACACGCTTTCATACGTCCACTCGCTTTCGGCTATCCACTTCAACTTGTCGGGATTTTTCCCGAACAAAGGATCTTCGATAACGCCGGCTTTGTACAATCCGTCCGTAACGTCGCCCGGTACCTTTATCGGTATCGGCAAGGTGTTGTCCCCTTTGAGCGTCCATTTTTGAATATCGTATCTTTTCATCGTCATTTTTTAAGCGAGAGAAACAACGATTCTCAAACGCAATCGAAAAACCGCCTTTGCCGAACCCGCCCTCTTGCCGAGCGTGAATAAGTCAAACTCGACCAATTTCATTTATTTAGAATTTTTTTAATAATTATATCACTAAACCCCTTGCAAAAAAATATATTTTAGTCTATAATAATGTAAAATTCTATAAATCTTAAAGTGATAATTATGTTTTTGGAAGTAGAAAAATCCATCAGAGAAAAAGAGTGGGATATGACCGATCTGCACAGCCACTCACACTACGAAATTTATTTTCTTATTTCGGGCACGAGAAAGTTTTTTCTCGCCGATAAAATGTACAAAATATCCGCGCCTTGTTTAATAGTCATTCCCCCTTACGCGATGCACAAAACCGAAGGCTTCGCTTTTACAAGGATAAACATAAACATTTCCGCGTCGAGTCTTAATCCGTATCAGGCTTTTGTCCTGAAAGAGTTGAGCGGTAAAATAATTCCGCTGCCGCAAAGAACGGCCGACGACATCTTCCCCCTTTTACAGCAAGCGGCGGATACTTACGCCGCGCAGGATAAATATACCGCCGAAAGGCTGTATTCGCTGTTCGGTTATATAATTATGCTCCTTGAAAAGACGGATACGACCAAAACTTTCGAGCCTGTCAAAGGGAATACCGACAAAGTTTCGCCGCTCGCGCTTAAAATAATAGATTACGTGTCGGTAAACTTTACGGAAAACGTTTCTTTGGACGCCCTTTCCAAAAAGTTTTTCATTTCCAAAGCGACGCTTTGCGACTGTTTCAGAAAGGCGATGAATTGCACGATAGGCGAATACGTTATGCGGCTTAAACTGAATAAAGCGAGACAGTATCTTTCTTCGACAAAAAAGAGCGTGGAAGAGATCTCCGCTTTGTGCGGTTTTTCTTCCGCCGCCTATATGGGGCTGCTATTCAAAAACAAGACGGGGTTATCGCCCTTGCAATACCGAAAATTGCAGGAATCCAAGAAATGACCCGTCGATCGGACTATACGACAAACGCTTTTTATAAACGGATCAGGTTTGCAAGAATATAAATGAGATACGTTACTCCGCATTATATAATAAAAGGGTCGCCACGTAAGGCGACCTTTTCTTTTACCGTGATAAAATATAAATCGAGCGTAAAACGCACTTACCGCTTGTCAAGGCGACGGTCAGTCGGCGATCTCATAGCGAGTGTAAACGCATTTGCCCGCCTTTATACTCAGTTCTATTTTGTCCGCGCCGTCCGGCGGATATACCGTGGACGACATAACTCTGCCGTTCTCGAAAAACTCCACCGAATATTTGTCGAACACGATGGAAACCGTCGTTTTTCCGCGCGGAGTATACGGCATACGTCGTATCCCCGAAAGGCTGTATTCGTCCTTTTCCGCGCCGACTATCGGCTCGCCCGACTTCGAGCGGTCGAACACCCAGAAGCCGTCGGAGAGTTTTACCGAAGTGACGTTTTCCCCGCTCTCCCTTAACCTTATTTCAAAGCCTTCGAGCGCTTCGGCTTCTATCTCAATAACGCCGATAATCGCCTTATCGGTCAACTTATCGGTAATCACGGACGGCGCAACGAAAGAATACGGCACGCTGAATTGGCTCCATATGGCGGACGGAAATATGACCATACTCCTTTCCGTAAATAACAGGGATCTCACAAACGCCGACGCGGGACTGCTTGTGTACTGCGTGAGCGCGGGCAATCCCGACGGTTATTATTTCAGGGCTAACGCCTATATGTACCCATACCGTCAAGTTCATGAAGCGGACTGCTGGAAAGGCGTTTTGACCGAAGGTCGGTTTATAAACGGTTTGACCTGCGCGCCTTACGACAACGCTCTGCCCATGACCGCTTACGCGCGGTACGCCGAATCTCACTGGTATTGGTCGGACGACGAATACTGGGCTTTCGTCCATAATCCCGACGGTTATTTCTTCTTCCTTATGTACGCCTGCTGATCGGTTTACAGGTTTTATCGGAATACTAAAACGGGGTTGCGGCAATATGTCGCAACCCCGTTTTTATTATAATTTATTTCGAATTCATTTTGCCGCAATCGCCTATCTTGTCGCCCGTTACGAAATATTCGTAGGTGGGAAACTCGAACAAAGCAGGCTTGAAAACGCGATAATCTATCTTGCCTTTTTCGTTAAGAACTTTTTCGTCGGCATACGTCGCGAGTATCCTGCACACGAAATTGTCAAAATGCTCCAACTCGTAATTGCCGTCCGTTTCGCACTCGACGGAAACTTTGGCGTCGTCTATTATCCCATCGTGTAGGCGAACGCTCCCGATTTGTCCGACTTGTTTCCGCTCACCGTTCCCATCAGGTCGGCGGCTTTCGCCACGGGTGTTTTCTTCTCGAAGCGGCAGAGACAAATTGCAAAACGGCTGTATAAGTCGATTAAACGGCAAAAAGCGGGCGGCGAAATATTTTCGCCGCCCGCCGCTGTTTGTAAGATTTTCGGGAAAAGGGAAAACCGCTTCCCCTGCCGCAAAAATCCGATTTGACTTATTGTTGTCCGGATATGTCTTTAAGACACTTCGTGTAGGTGTCCACCTTTTGGTCGACGGTCTTTTTGTCGGCGGGTTTGACCTGATAATAGCCGTTTTCCTGCATAAGCGTAAATATGCCGAACTGGTCTTCGGCAGTCTCCGCCATATTCGCCTTGATAACGCGCCTTACGTCCTTGCCGCTCGACTCGGTGATAGCCGCGCCGTAAAGTTTTACAAGGTCTTTTTCGCCCGTCAAAATGTCGTAAAGACTGTCTTTTTCGGTAAGACAATTACCGCAATTTCCGTTACCGTTTTGATTTTTGTTCATCGTTTTACCCCCTTAACCGAGCAGCGACAAGAGCGACTCGAATCTCTTCGCGTGCTTGTCCGCCGTCTCCTTCATTTTTTTGGAAATTTTCGGGTCCGTGAGAGTTTGAGAATAATATCTCGCCTTTTTGGATACGCTCTCTTCAAGACTCATAAGATCGGATATATAATCCACTTCTTTTGCCGTAAGATCCGGTTGCATAAAAAAATTACCTCCTTTTTCGCGCCCGTCTTTCCCGAACGCGTTTCGGAAGTAATTATATCCTTATTGAAAATATTTATACCGACTATGCCGTTGAAACGTTGTCTGCGTAAAATAAAACAAACGCAAGGGCGGTAAAAGCGCAAAACGGCGAGCGCCCTGTTTCTATTTCGCATAGCGGCGAAGATACGCCAAATCGAGCGACCATTCGGGCACTTTGTTTCTTCTCGCGTGGTCTTCGTTAGCCTTGCCGAGTTCGCGCCGATAGTCCGAATAAGAACAACCGTTCACCTTCATAAAGTGCTTTATCGCGCGTTCTTCGTCGCCTGAAAGTTGCGTTCTTCCGATATGGATAACGCTGTGACAGTCGTGACAAACCGCTACGACTTCTTCGAGTTTTTGCACGGCGTTCTTTTCGTCGTAACTCCACCTTTCGTGCGCTTCGAGCCGCTTTGCCGGTCTTCCGCATATCATACACCTGCCGTTCGCTTCGGCGTAAGCCGTCTTTCTCACGACGTCCCACATCGCGGGTTTTAAGATACTGCGAAGATTGGAATACCAGCAACTGTCCGGCACGAGTTCGAATCCGAGTTTCATACTACGGTAAACTCCGCGCGGAAATTCTCCGTGTCGCCCGTAAGGGCTTTTACCCTGTATACTCCGTTTTCTTCACCGTAAAAGAGCCTGAAAGGGGTATCGGCTTTCATTTCGTTGATAAAGTCTATCGCAAAGGTCTTTATCTCCCTGCCCCTATCGAGCCTTACGGCATCCTGAATAAATTCGCAGTAACGGGCGTTGTTGACGTGTCCGTTATGGTCGAGATCGGAATATTCCGTCCTGCCGTCGTACTCAAAAAAGCCGTCGGTCGGGAAATCTTTTATCTTCTTTATGCCTTCGGGAAAGACCTTTTGTTCGTAATATTCGCCGTCGCCGTAAGTCACTTCTCCCCCGAAGAGAATTTTACGCGTCTTAACGTTGACTACGCACCACTTTGACGAACCCTTTATAAGAACTTTGCCTTTTTCGTCCAGAATCTCGTAGTCGCGGTCAAAATCTACCCGTCCTTCCCTGTGCGGCCAGGTGCGGAGCGTTACTTCCGCGCAGTATTCGGGATTTCTGACGACTTCGTACTTTAACCTTACGGTCACCCAGATCATATCCCGTTTTAACATTTCTTTGAAACCTATGCCGATTATATCGGCGTGAAGAGTCGCTACCTGCTGAAAAAGGTCGAGTATCGCCTGCGGTTTTATCCTGTCTTCCGCGTCGTAATCGGAAACGCGGAGAGACGTCTTTTTTTCGTAAAATAACATATTATCACCCTATCGTAATCGCTTTGTCGGGAAGGTCCATCACCTTGCTGTTGTCGCCCTTTATCAGAAAGAAATGCTGATGATAGGTCTTGTGCGGAATAATGAAAACCCTTTTTCCCTGCCAAATCTTTTCCATATCGTTTTTGAGAACCTGTCCGGATATTATATAGTCGGCTATCTCGGCGTTCATATCTATGACGGCGTTTTTGTACCCGTCCGCAAAGATATCCATAAGTCCCGTGCGGACGCGCATCGCGGTATAGTCGTTGGACTGGATATAGCCGTTGCCCTGACAATACGGGCAGGGCTTCAGGAGCATCGAAACGCTCTCTTTCCTGCGCTTTTTTCTCGTTATCTCGACGAGCCCGAGCGAAGTCATGCCGACGACGGTCGCCTTTTCCCTGTCTTCGGCGAAAGCCTTTTCGAGTTCGGCGAGAAGTTGCTTTTTGTGTTCTTCTTCGGTCATATCTATAAAGTCGACTATGATTATGCCCGAAATGTTCCTTAGGCGAAGTTGTCTTGCTATCTCTCTCGCCGCGGCGACGTTTACGCTGAACACCGTCTCTTCGAGATTGTCGCCGCCGACGTATCCGCCCGAATTTACGTCGATAGCGGTGAGCGCTTCGGTCTTGTCTATGACTATGTACGCGCCGTTGCCGAGATTTACCCTGCTTTGAAGAAGCGCGTTGACTTCTTTATCGAGTCCGAAGTATCTGAACATATCTACGTTTTTGTCGTAGAGTCTGAGTTTGTTTTTGAGCGATCCGCCGTACCGTTTGGCAAAATCCATAATTTCGGCGTACATCTTTTCGTCCGACACGACGAACTTTTCCACTTTCGGGTTGTATACGTCGCGGATAAGCCGAAGAGCCATATTCCCTTCTTCGTATATACAGGAAGGAGCGGGCATCGTGCTGAATTTTTGTTCTATCGTCCCGTACTGGTTTATAAGGAGCGACAATTCCTTTTTCAAATCCTGTCCGGAAGCACTCGCTCCCGCGGTACGGATTATTATTCCGCCGCCGTCGGGTTTTATCGCTTTGGCTAAATTAAGGAGTTTTTCGCGTTTTTTGACGTCGGTTATCTTTCTCGATACCCCGACGAAATCTATCGTCGGCATAAACACCACGAATCTCCCTGCGAAAGACAGGTTGAAAGTAAGCCTTACGCCCTTGTTGCCCGACGGATCCTTTACCGCCTGCACCATAACTTCGTCGCCGACTTTAAGCGAAGAGACCGACGGGAGTTCCACCGATTCGAGTTCGGACTTGTCCATAAGCATATCGCCCGCGGACAAATAACCGTTTTTATCGAGCCCGACGTCGATAAACGCCGCCTGCATTCCTTCGAGCACGTTTTCCACCCTGCCCTTGAATACGCTGCCCGTCGTAACGGTCTTGTTTTTCTTTTCTATTCTGTACTCTATCAGCCTTTCGCCGTCCGCTACCGCCCCGACGTAGTTACACCCCGAACCGTCAACGTATATGCTTACCGCCATAATCACCTCAATATCTCTTCAAACTGTCTGCCGTCCTGCAAAAGTCCTTTTACCTTTATCGCTTCGACGTCTTTTCCCCCGTATCTATCGACGAGTTTTTGAGTGAATTTTTCTATCCTGAGCCCGTTCCCGAAGCCGAGAACGCACTTGTATCCCCCGTCCTTTTTCTCTATCCCGTAAATGAGATGAGCGACGTTTTTTTCCTTGCCGTTCTTGTCGGTTATAATAAACTCTTCGCCGCGTAAAACTTCTTCCGGATCGAAATCCGCTATACCCGTAACGAAGTATTCCGCTTTTACTATGTCGCTTGCCACGCCTACCTTTTTCGGCGTGTACCAGGCTCCCGTACACTTTATTCCGCGCGGAGAAAACAGGTTGAACTTCTCTTTGAACGCGGTCGGGTCTTCTTCGGTTTCGACGACGCAATATTCGGATAAACTCTTTACCCCGACGCCTATCGGCGCCGACATATATACGAGCATATGCGGATTGTACCCTTGCGAATACGCGACTTCTATCTCCGCCCTGCGAAAAGTCCGCATAAGGTGACGGAGCACGTCGAGATGCGACAAAAACTCCGCGCCGTCGGTTTTGGTATATTTAAGCAGTATCATACGTCGCACCTGAACACTC
>CAMNIW010000036.1 GCA_946540675.1 uncultured Clostridia bacterium
CGCAAACGATTATCAATCGTTTGTTATAGAGCGTTGTTCCGCCCTTGCGTCTGCCTGTTCCGCCACCTCAGCACGTTCGTATTAAATTGTCGCTTTTGCTATCGAGGGATTTTATTCTCAACGGCGTAAGGTCATCGCCGTTTCGGTCGCCGCGGTCGCTATGTCGCGCGCCCGCTTCGTCACAACGCGCAAACGATTATCAATCGTTTGTTATAGAGCGTTGTTCCGCCCTTGCGTCTGCCGATTTACCGTCTCAACTCAGTTTTGACGATTTTTACTTGATTATTATAGCATCGCGGCTTAAAGGTGTCAAGCAAAAAAAAGGGAAGTTGTCGCTCCGCGCCAAGATACTTTCGTTATCGGTCGACAGTGTGGGGACAACGGAAACGAACCTGTCGGTTTTTTATTTTACAAAGACTCGAATTCTTTCGCCATTTTTCTTGCAACGGCGGCTAAATCTTTGAGTTTTTGTTCGCTTTCTTCGGCGCTCTTGATATATTGATCGGCTTCGAGCGTAAAGTATCCGCCGTAGTTTATTTTTTTCAAAGCCCGTATTATCGGAGAAAATTCTATATCCATCGAATAGGGTATCTGATGGCTGTCGTGACGGCGGTCGTTATCGTGAATATGAAGGGCTTGCAAATTGTCGCCGAGCGCTTCTATCATTTCCACGGCACTCGTATTAAGTCCGCGCATTTCGGCGTGACCTATGTCGAGACACGCGACGAGATAATCGTCGTTTACCGCCTTTATATGGTCGCAAAAACTCTTCGCGTCCGAGCAGGCCGCAGGGCTTGCACAGTTTTCTTTATCGTTCCAATTCCACATATTTTCGGTCGCTATCTTTACGCCGTGAGATTTGGCAAACGGCAAAAATTCTTCGAACATTTCGGCGTTTTCGTCGGCGGAAAGGTCGTTGCAGGGATGAATAACGCATATCTTTCCGCCCGCTATCGCGGTACACTCTATCGCCCTTTTGAAATAATCTCTGATTTCGGGACTTATGCTCGGAAACGGCGCGTGCGACTGATTGCAAGTTATCCCGTTGTCTTCGCCTATTTTTCTCAATTCTTTAACGAATCCGACGTATCCGCCCCCCGCGAGCGGATGGTCGCTCGGTTCGCATTTACGCGCGACCCAATCGTAATCTACCATTCTGAACATAGAGAGATCCCAAGCGTCGAAACCTGCCTTCGCAACGAGTTCGACCGCTTTACGTTCGCCTATATACTTTGCCGAAGAGTTTATTTCAGTAGATATTTTCATAAAAAACGAGTCCTTAATATTGTTCTCCGGTAACATTTTAGCACTAAATCCGTTAAAAGTATAGCGATTTTTCGTGTTTTCCTTATTCGAGCGTTTCCCTTGACAAATAAGAACGTAAATAGTATAATGAGAGAAAGTTTCATATTTCAATCGGCCTCGGCTGTATTTTTTTCGGACATCGGTTAGCGATTGCTAACCAAGGCGGCCGGTATAACGGAGGACAATTATATGAAAAAGAAAAAGCAAAGTAATTTATCCGTTCTTATGGGATATGCGAAAGGGCATCGGTTTTTCACTTACGCCGCTTTGGTTCTGTCGGCGGTAAGCGGAGTTATCTCTCTGTTTCCCTTCATATTCATATGGCGGATAATCAAGGAAGCCATGGAAGTCGCGCCGAATTTCGGAAACGCAACGGATATGGTAAAAAACGGTTGGCTCGCGGTAGCCTTTTCGCTCGCGTATATCGTCGTATATTTCGGGGCGTTGATATGTTCGCACGTCGCGGCTTTCAGGGTACAGCGCAACATACAGGGTAAAGTGCTCGATCATATATCTACGCTCCCGATAGGCGAAATAGGCGAATTCGGAAGCGGAAGACTGAGAAGTATAGTTCTCGAATCGAGCGCCGCGACGGAAACTTATCTCGCGCACCAGTTGCCGGATATGGTTCAGGCGATAATGACTCCGCTTGCGATGGTGGTAATGCTGTTTGTTTTCGATTGGCGGCTCGGACTTGTGTCTCTTCTTCCCGTAGCGCTCGGTATAGCGGCGATATTCCCCATGGCGGGACCCAGGATGAAAGACGACGTAAAAAACTATCAGGACGCGATCGGAGAAATGAACAACGAAGCGGTCGAATACGTCAGGGGCATACCGGTAGTAAAGACCTTCAATCAGTCGGTGTTCTCGTTCAAGAGATTTTCCGCGGCGATAGCGAAATACGGCAAGTATTGCGTCGATTATACGCGCGTATGCCGAAAGTATATGATCATGTCTATAACCGCGATAAATTCGGTCGTGTGCTTTTTGGCGGCGTTCGCTTTGATAATCGACGGCGTAGGGCTTACCGACGGTCCGTTTATAATCAACCTTTTATTCTATATCGTATTTACGCCCATAATTTCCACTAGTTTCACAAAGATAATATTTATGTCCGAAAACGGCATACTCGTAAACGACGCTCTCAGAAGGATAGACGGCGTTCTTTCGGCAGAGCCTTTGAAGGAAGCCAAAAATCCCCAAAAACCCGACGGCTATGCCGTGGAGTTCAAGGACGTTTCGTTCAGGTATAAGGACGGCACGACGGACGCGATAGACGGCGTGTCTTTTGCCGTTCCCGAAAACGGGCTTTTCGCGCTCGTAGGGCCGAGCGGCGGCGGAAAATCGACGATAGCGTCTTTACTCGCGAGATTTTACGACGTAAAAAGCGGTTCCGTACGTATAGGCGGCACGGACATAAGGGATATGTCGGTTAAGGAATTAAGAGATACCGTTTCTTACGTATTTCAGGACAGCAGGATATTCCGCGGCACGATAGCGGACAACGTGCGGCTTGCCGACCCCAAGGCGAGCGACGGCGAAGTTACCGAAGCACTGAAAAAAGCGCAATGCTCGGAAATAATCGACAAATTCGACGACGGCATAAACACGGTACTCGGCACGAAAGGAACGTATCTTTCGGGCGGCGAGATACAGAGAATAGCGATAGCGAGATGTTTCCTTAAAGACAGCAAAATAGTGATTTTGGACGAAGCGACGGCGTATGCCGATCCCGAAAACGAAAAGCTCGTTCAGGCGGCGTTCGCCGAACTCGCGAAGGGCAGGACGGTGATAATGATAGCGCACAGGCTGTCTACGGTAAGAAACGCGGACAGGATACTCGTCGTAAAAGAAGGACGGGTAGTCGAAGAAGGTTCGCACGAAACTCTTGCGAAAAAAGGCGGCGTATACGGTAAAATGTGGGAAAACTACCAAAAATCCGTCGCTTGGAAAGTCGGGAGGTGAAGAAAATGAAAAAGTTTTTGATGAAGAGATTTGCCCTTTCGGAAAAGGGCGTAAAGGATTTTTTGATAGCGACGCTGTTCGTCGTGCTCACCAATCTTTCCTTTATAATTCCCATATCCATAATTTATTATCTCGTCTCCGATCTGATCGCCGGCGGCATATCGCCCGCAAGATATTGGTTTTACGGAGCGGGGACGGTTCTTTCGGTTGTTATAATTATAATACTCAATTATTTTCAATATAACGCAGAGTATTTTACGACTTACAAAGAGAGTGCGAGAAGGCGTATATCGCTTGCCGAAACGCTCAGAAAACTTCCCCTTTCCTATTTCGGTAAACGCGACGTAGCGGATCTTACTAAGATAGTTCTTAACGACGCGACCATTCTCGAACACGATTTTTCGCATATAATGCCGCAATTTTTCGGAGCGGTGATATCGTCCGTCCTTATAGTGGTTTCGCTCTTGTTTTACGATTGGCGTATGGCGATAGCGAGTTTTTGGGTCTTTCCCGTGACTATGCTCATAGTCTTTACTTCGCGCGGCGTACAAAAGCGTTTCAGCAGACCCAAATTGCAGGCGTCGATAGAGTGTGAAACGGGGGTACAGGAGTATATCGACACGATAAAGGATATCAAAGCCAACAGTGCGGAAAGGCGTATGCTCGTTCCCATAAAAAAGAGCATCGCAAAAGTCGAGAAAAAGTCGATAGTAGCCGAACTCGGAGTCGCCATATTCGTCATTTCCGCGCAGATGATATTGAAAGTCGGCATAGCGACGACCGCTCTCGTCGGGTCGTATCTTCTTATAAACGGACAGATCGGGATGATGACTTTCTTTATGTTCCTTCTTGTGGTGTCAAGGGTATACGAGCCGATGAACGGGTCGCTTATTAACCTTGCGGCAATAATAAACCAACGCCTTACCGTGGATAGAATGAACGAGATATACGATTATCCCGTTCAGGCGGGAGATACGGACGGCAAAACGGCGGGATACGACCTGTGTTTTGACGACGTTAAGTTTTCGTATAACGACGAAGAAAGCGTGCTTAGGGGCGTTTCGTTTGCGGCAAAACAGGGCGAAGTTACCGCTCTTGTCGGACCGAGCGGCGGCGGAAAATCCACCGTCGGCAAACTCGCGGCGAGATTTTACGACGCGAAAGAAGGCAGTATAACTCTCGGCGGCAGAGAAATAAGCGGTATGGATCCCGAAACTCTTTTGAAAAACTATTCGATAGTCTTTCAGGACGTAGTGCTTTTCAATAATACGGTTATGGAAAATATCCGCATAGGAAACAGCGCGGCGACCGACGAACAGGTGATGCGCGCGGCAAAGGAAGCCAACTGCGACGAATTCGTCAACAGGCTTCCGGACGGCTATAATACGTTTATCGGCGAAAACGGCAGGACGCTTTCGGGCGGGGAAAGACAGCGGATATCCATAGCGAGAGCGCTTCTTAAAGATGCGCCCGTAGTCCTTCTCGACGAAGCGACCGCGTCTTTGGACGCCGAAAACGAAACCGTCGTGCAGGAAGCCATATCGCGGCTGACAAAGGATAAGACCGTAATTATAATCGCGCACCGTATGCGTACGGTCGAAAACGCGGATAAAGTGGTGTTTATCCGCGACGGAAAAGTGACCGAACAGGGTTCTCCCAAGGATTTGATTCAAAAGGAACGCGGCGAATTTGCGCAAATGGTCAGGTTGCAGAAAGAGAGCGCGGCGTGGAGTATGGGAAAATAAAGTCGGGGAGAGAAAATATATAATTGAAACATTAAAAAAGCCGTAATTTACGGCTTTTTTAATTGTCCCTATTACGTTCGCTCGACGGCGCATACGCGCCGCGTACGAGTCCGCCGACTGCGCCACACCAAAAGGCACCATCGAATGATGGTAACGCTCTACGCATAATTAAGCAGGGCAGGGGCGGATACTGCCATACCCCGTAAACGGGGCCCCTGTCAGGACGCAAACCTTGCGGTTTGACGTTCGCTCGACGGCGCATACGCGCCGCGTACGAGTCCGCCGACTGCGCTACACCAAAAGGCACCATCGAATGATGATAATGCTTTACGTATAATTAGCGGGGCAGGGGTGGATACTGACATACCCCGTAAACGGGGCCCCTGTCAGGACGCAAACCTTGCGGTTTGACGTTCGCTCGACGGCGCATACGCGCCGCGTACGAAATCCACGATCCTGCCCAAAACAAAACGGATGCTGACATAGGTCAGTATCCGTTTTGTGGTGGGCAGGGGTGGATTCGAACCACCGAAGTCGGTGACGACAGATTTACAGTCTGTTCCCTTTGGCCGCTCGGGAACCTACCCGTATATTGGAGCTGGCGATTGGAATCGAACCCACAACCTGCTGATTACAAGTCAGCTGCTCTGCCAGTTGAGCTACGCCAGCAAATTATTGTCAAAAATGGTGCCTTAGGGCGGAATCGAACCACCGACAGAGGGATTTTCAGTCCCTTGCTCTACCGACTGAGCTACCAAGGCGTTTTTATCCCCCTTGTAAAAAGGGGGATAATATGGCGACCTAGAACGGGCTCGAACCGTCGACCTCCAGCGTGACAGGCTGGCGTTCTAACCAACTGAACTACTAGGCCATATAAAATTTGACAGGCGTATTACGTTGTGTTTTCGTTAAAAACCGCGTACGTATCGCGTTTTCGGGGTCGTAGGCGGATTTTTCCGTGCGACGGGAAGTCGCTGGTGGGCCTTCTAGGACTCGAACCTAGGACCGACCGGTTATGAGCCGGTTGCTCTAACCAACTGAGCTAAAGGCCCGTCTTAAATCGTCTGATGTGGTCGGGGTGAAGAGACTCGAACTCCCGACCCCATGGTCCCAAACCACGTGCGCTACCAACTGCGCTACACCCCGTCGTCTGATTTTCAACGCTTGTATATCATAGCACACGCATAAATATTTGTCAAGCGTTTTTTTTCAAAATCAAAAATATTTTCAGCATATAATTTTCGCTTGTTTTATATGCGATTTTACATATCTTTTTTAAGTGGTTTTTCTCGGTTTATACTGTTCGGATACTTCAAGTCGCATAAGTAACGGATAAAAAATAGCAGACCCCGAGATCTGCTATTATAATTAGAAGTAGTCGGGAGTGCTCGATTATGATATATATGTTAATGCATCATTTTTTCAATTGCTCTTCGCTCTTCGTATGTCAACATGCCGTCTGCTACGCAAATTAGCATTCCAAGAGAAACAAAAGAAATGCGTATATCATTCGGTGCAAGGTCTAACAACGCGCCTAAAGAATTAGACATTTTATAACTGCTGAAAAAATCACTGTTTAACAGTTCAAGCATTTTGTCATAATCAAAATTTGTTTCGAATATGTCGTTCAAAAACTCGTATTCATCTTGATCAAAAGTTCCGTCCGCACCTATGAATCTCCTTAACGAACCGATAAGAGCAATCGTAGCAAAACCATCTTTGTCTTTAATTTTGTTATTACCATTGATTTTTGATCTCAAAAAACGCTTTATTTTTTTCAAACAGTCTTTTCCGATTAAAACACGCCTGTAATAAGGCAGATCTAAATATTGTTGATAAAGTTCTCTTAAATCCATAATCTTTTCTCCATAAAGTTTTGAATTTTTCGCTTGTTTTCCGAATAATAATTTCGGACTATAGCAATTTTATATACAGGCTTTACTGAACTATAGGTTTTCGTATTATCATTTTTTCTTGTTGTCGGTTTTGAGAATAATATAAACAGCTGCTGCGATTGTAATAAGCCACAATAAGCAATACATAGCGACGTTCCTCCATTGAAGATTTTTAAGTTTGAGTTTACTAGTCGTCTTTGTCTTTGTGGAAAATACATTTCCACATGGCCCAGCCGAACAATGCGATGATTGCGAGTGTTTCGAAAACCATTTTTTTCTCCTTTTGATTGAAATTTTGTAAAAACCGTGCTTATGAGCGGATAAAAACGCGGATAGATACAATAATATTATAGTAACAATTTTTGTTATTGTCAAGAAAATAATAACAAAAACTGTTATAGTTTAAGTATGACGGAATTCAGTGGAAGACTGCGCGAACTCAGGCAGGAAAAAGGTTTGACGCAAAGTCAGGTGGCAAAGATCGTCAATATGTCAAAAATGGCGATATCGCACTGGGAAAGCGGACACAGCGAACCGAGTATTTCCCAACTTATCGATCTCTCGGAGTTTTTCGGCGTGACGGTCGATTATCTCGTAGGAAAGGGCGATTGATTTTAATATTTTATGAAAAACGGCTTACGCAAATTTTTGCGTAAGCCGTTTTCTGTTTTGGCAGTTTATTTTGAACCGTGTTTCTTTTTCCACTCCTTGATGTCCTGAAGGCGGGCTTTGAATTTTGCTTCCGCGCCTTCTTCGGTCGGCGCGTAATATTCTTTGCCGACGAGCGAGTCGGGAAGACATTGCATATCGGTCAGTTTGTCTTCGCTGTCGTGCGCGTACTGATATCCCTTTCCGTAGTCGAGTTCCTTCATAAGTTTGGTAGGCGCGTTCCTTATCACCAAAGGAACGGGCTCGGCGAGCATAGTGAGCGCGTCCTTTTTTGCGCGCTCGTATGCAATATATAATGAGTTGGACTTTGGTGCCATAGACATATATACTACCGCTTCGGTGAGATGCACCGAGCATTCGGGCATGCCGATATAGTGGCAGGCGTCGTACGCCGATATCGCTATTTGGAGCGCTTTGGGATCGGCAAGTCCTATATCTTCGCTCGCAAATCTCGTCACGCGGCGCGCTATATACAGGGGGTCTTCGCCCGCTTCGAGCATTCTCGCCAGCCAGTATACCGCCGCGTCGGGGTCGGAGTTGCGCATTGATTTATGCAGCGCGGATATGAGATTATAGTGTTCTTCGCCCGTCTTATCGTAGAGCAGGGATTTTTTGGAAGTACACTGTTCGACGGTCTCGCGCGTGACTTTTATTTTGTCCCCGTCCGCTTCGCCGTTGAGTACCGCCATTTCGAGAGTGGTAAGAGCGTTTCTCGCGTCGCCGTTCGCAAAGGTAGCGATCAGTTCGATGCAGTCGTCGTCGATCTCCACGTCGTATTTGCCGAAACCCCTTTCGTCGGTCAACGCGTTTTTTATAAGCCCGACGAGTTCTTCGGTTTTAAGAGCCTGCAAAACGAAGACCTTGCATCGGGAGAGCAAAGCCCCGTTCACTTCAAAAGACGGGTTTTCGGTCGTCGCGCCGATGAGTATTATGCTCCCTTTTTCGACAAAGGGCAAAAAGGCGTCCTGTTGCGCCTTGTTAAAGCGGTGTATTTCGTCGACGAAGAGTATGGTTTTTTCACCGAAACGACGGTTCTTTTCGGCCTGTTCCATTACCTGTTTTATTTCTTTTATGCCGCTCGTCACCGCCGAGAAGTCTATAAAAGTGGCGTTGGTGCGACCGGCGATTATCCTTGCGAGCGTGGTTTTTCCGACTCCCGGCGGCCCCCAGAATATCATAGAGCCGACGACGTCGTTTTCTATGAGTTTGCGAAGCACTTTTCCTTTACCCAGCAGGTGGGTTTGCCCCGCGAATTCGTCGAGATTTCTCGGTCGGAGCCTTGCCGCAAGCGGAAGGTCGCTTTCTTTTGAAAACAAAGTTTGTTGTTCCATACGGAAACACTTCCTTTTTAAGTCAGGCGCGTTGTACCTGCGGTCATATTTTATCACACGCGGCGGAGTTTTGCAACAGAAAACCCGTTTTATCCGCCGCCGTCTTCCGAAAAAGGCGGCACGTTATGATTTTTTTACGCTTTACGTCATTTTCTCAGAGAGAAAAAGCCTTTGTCGCACATATTATATTGTGTATATTATATACGATTTGAAAGTAAAAATTTGCAACACGGAAGTAAAACGGGCGTCTTGAAACACGTTGCCGTTTATGATAAAATAAAATTGTAAATAATCTGGAATTTATTGAATAAAGGAGACAAACGATGAGAAAGAAAATAATGAAAATCACCGCGGCTATATGCGCCGTTGCCACCTGTCTTTCTTTCGCCGCATGCGCCGGAAGCGGCGGCGACGAAGTTATAGACGGTAAAAAGGTAGACAAGGCTAAGACGCAACTCTACGTTTCCAACTTTAACGGCGGAGTCGGACGCAACTGGCTCGACGCGCACATAAAGCGCTTTGAAGAAAAGTACGCCGAAACCGAGTTTACGCCCGGCAAAAAAGGCGTTCAGGTCTGGATCACCAACCACAAGGACGGCATGGTTTCGCTCGGCTCTAAGATGAAGACGGCGAAAGAGGACGTCTATTTCCTTGAAAGCGTAAACTATTACGACGCGATCTCACAGGGATATTTTCTCGATATAACCGATCTCGTGACCACTCCTTTGACCGAATACGGCGAAGACGTGTCCATAGAAGACAAATTATACGATTCGCAAAAGTCTTTCTATAAGACGCCTAACGGCAAGTATTACGGGCTTCCGCATGCGCAGTCGCCCACGCTCCTTACCTATAACGCCGATCTGTTCAACGAAAAAGCGCTCTATCTCGGCGAAAACGGCAAAGTAGGAAAAAGGGCTAACGCGACCGACCTTTCTCTCGGTGTGGACGGGATCAAGGGCACTTACGACGACGGTCTTCCCGCCACGTACGAAGAGTTCTACACTCTTTGTAAGGCGATGGGGCAAAGGGGCGTCGCTCCTATGATATGGTCGGGAATGTATTCCTTCTATATGACGAGA
>CAMNIW010000037.1 GCA_946540675.1 uncultured Clostridia bacterium
GGTCGGCGACAATGTTGTTTGCGGCGCCTTCGAGTTTTATCCCCGTGGAAACGGTAGTTTCGCCGTCGGAAAAGTTAAATCCGTCGAGAATATTGGCAACCGCAAGAGTCGGCGCACCGTCCACTACTCCGACGGTAAACGATGTTTTCGCGTATTCCGAATTATTCGCCGCGGTAAAATCGTAATAAAAATCGTCGCCGGGAAGCGCCCCGCCTATTTGCGCGGGATTGTATTCTTTTACCGCGTTAAGAAAAGCGATAACGTCGTTTTTTATCTCCCCTGCCTTTTTACAGCCCACGTTACAGTTATCGACGAGTTCTTTGGTGAACGCCACGTTACCGAGCGTACTTTCGTGCTTTTTGAAAATATCGGAAAGTCCCGAAACGTTTCCGTCTACGTACGCTTTATTTTTTCCGAGTTTGTCGACAAGCGCGTTAATATAAGCGCTGTGCGCTGAAACTCTTGCCGAAACGAAAAGTCCCGCCTGAACGAAATTTACGTCTTTATTTACTTTAACAAATTCCTTCTGCAAGTCGAGAACGATTTTCTTTTCGGTTTTCCCCGCAACGGTAGTTGCGGCAGGTTCGCCTAAAAGCGCATAGTCGGCTTCGCCTTTTTTAATGCTTTGGATAATATACGCAACCTGGTTTGCCGTCGCGTATTTTATAGTGACTTTTTCGGGAGAATTTTCGCCGTCGCCGTTTATACCGATACCGTTTTTAGCCATAAGATGGCGGAAAATAACGTCGGGAGTTCCGCCCTGACCCACGGTCATAACCGTTTTACCTTTGAAATCGGCATAAGAAATTTGTGTGTCTCCGCCGTTTTCCTGCGGTTTTTGCTGAGTCTTGCAGGACGCAAGACAAAAAATCGTCGCTATTGCGATGATCAACGCTAAAAATCTTTTCTTCATAATATATAAAACCTCTCGTTTATAATTCTACGCTCGTTATTGCGGATTTGACCGAAACGGTCGATATCCTGCCGAGTTTACCCGTTATGGACGATATAATCTCGTTAGTTGCTTTTACTATAACGCTTATGACGTATATATCGTTAGTCCTGTCGGGGACTCCCATTCTTCCTACTATATAGTCGCCGTACGCAGAAAGAATTTCGTTTACGTCGGACGCCGCCGCTCTGTCTTTTTCAATTACAATTCCGATAACCGCTATTCTCATAAAAACCCCATAAAAAAACATACCCCCGAAAGAGTATGTGCAAAACGTGTTTATATAGCGAGAGAAACGTCTCGCGTAAAAATTTTTGCACTTACTCTCCGAACGAATCATCGATTCAGTGTCTTAATTATATAAAATTTTATTATTATTGTCAATGCTTTAATTGCGATAAAGGAAAAAATAGTGTATAATATTGATTGAATAAAATTTTCGGAGGTTTTTATGCCATTAGTCACTACAAAGAAAATGTTCGAAGGCGCGTATAAAGGCGGATATGCGATAGGCGCATTCAACGTAAACAACATGGAAATCGTTCAGGGCATCACCGAGGCTTGTAAAGAAGAAAATTCCCCTGTAATTTTGCAGGTTTCCAAGGGAGCAAGGGCTTACGCCAACCACACTTATCTTGTTAAACTCGTAGAAGCGGCGGTCATCGAATGTCCCGACATCCCCATCGCGCTCCATCTCGACCACGGTCCCGATTTCGAAACTTGTAAATCGTGTATTGACGGCGGCTTTACTTCCGTTATGATAGACGGATCGTCAAAATCTTTCAAAGACAATATAGAACTTACGAGAAAAGTCGTAGAATATGCGCACGATCACGGCGTAGTCGTAGAAGGCGAACTCGGAACTCTTGCCGGCATAGAAGACGAAGTCGTGGTAGAAGGCGCGGGCTCTTACACAAGACCCGAAGAAGTCGAAGAATTCGTCACGAAAACCGGCGTCGATTCTCTTGCGATAGCGATCGGAACTTCGCACGGAGCATATAAATTCAAACCCGAACAGTGCACGAGAAACGAAAAAGGAATACTTGTTCCCCCTGCTCTCCGCTTCGATATTCTCGAAGAAGTTTCAAAGCGTTTGCCCGGTTTCCCGATAGTTCTTCACGGTTCGTCTTCCGTTCCTCAGGAATATGTCGCCATGGTGAACGAGTTCGGCGGGAAAATGCCCGACGCGATCGGTGTCCCCGAAGAACAACTTCGCGAAGCCGCTAAACTTTCGGTTTGTAAGATAAATATCGATTCCGATATAAGACTTGCCATGACCGGAACTATCCGTAAATTCTTTGTCGAACATCCCGACAAATTCGATCCGAGAGAATATCTCAAACCGGCGAGAGCGAACATAAAAGAAATGGTTCGCCACAAATTGATCGACGTTCTCGGTTGCGCGGGAAAAGCAAACGAATGTCGCTAATAAAACCTTTAAGACCGTCGCCTTGCGACGGTCTTTTTAAGTGCCGAGAAACTGCACTCCTTTAAGCAAAACGTCATTTATAATACCGTTTTTAAGCGAATAATATATAACTTTCCCGTCCCTTTTGCAATTTACGGCGTTTATGCTGCGCATAAATTTCAATTGGTGACTTACGGTCGTTTGATTTATGCCGAGCACCGCCGAAATGTCCGTGACGCACATATCCGATATGGCGAGAGCCGAAATTATTCTGAGACGCGTATTATCCGAAAACAGAGAAAAGAAATTTTTGAGATCGTCTAAAAGTTCACCTTGCAGGACATAGTCGCCTATCATATCCCGCGTTTTTTTATCTATAAACAATGCGGCGTTTTCCATTGTCACCCTCCTTTTGCCTGATTTAATGATACGACTTATATCGCCGTATGTCAATTCGTTCATATTAAGAGATTTTGTCGCATAAAGTGTAATAGCATAAAAATTTGTCAAAAAAGGTGATTATATGAATAATTCGGCAAACGTTGTCCTGTTCGGACTGCTCTTTCTCCTTTATGCGCAAAACGATATTTCGCTTACGCAATTACTTCTTTTATTGGCTCTTATGTCCACTAATGCGTGGACGTGCAACAAAACAAACGCTGCGACATAATTTCCCGTGCAAATATGAACAAATGTTTGACTTTTTGTTTTATATGTGATACCATAAAGAAAAAACGAACAAATGTTTATATTATGCTCGACTACAAAAGACTTAAAATTTTAACCGAAAGCGCAAAATACGACGTATCGTGTTCGTCATCGGGTTCGGCAAGAAAAAACACTTCCGTTGGAATCGGCAACGCCGCTTTCAGCGGAATTTGCCATTCTTTTACACAGGACGGCAGGTGCATTTCATTGTTAAAGATACTTATGAGCAACGATTGCGCATATGATTGCCAGTATTGCGTAAACAGGCGCAGTAACGATATACCGCGTACTACCGCTACTCCGGAAGAAATATGCGATCTCGTAATAAATTTCTATAAACGCAATTATATCGAAGGTCTGTTTTTATCTTCGGCAATATGCAATAACCCCGACGACACCATGGTAATGCTTGTGGAAACGGTAAGAAAACTTCGTCAAGAATATCGTTTTAACGGATATATCCACTTAAAAGGCATACCGTCGGCGGATCCGAAACTGATTATGTTTGCAGGCGAACTTGCCGACAGGATCAGTTTTAATATAGAACTGCCGTCCGAAAAAAGTCTTAAACTGCTCGCTCCGCAAAAAACCAAAAAAAGCATTCTTCTTCCGATGTCCAATATAGCGGGCGAATACAAACAGGCAAGATCGATGCGGTATGGAAAATTTTTACCGGCAGGACAAACCACCCAGATGATCGTCGGGGCAAGCCCCGAGAGCGACGGGCATATTATCAGGCTTACGCAAAGTCTTTACGATAAATTTTCGCTTAAACGCGTATATTTCTCTTCTTACGTCCCGACAAATTATAATAACCCGAATTTACCCGTAACGAAAGTCAGTTTAACTCGCGAGCACAGGCTTTATCAAGCCGATTGGTTATTGCGTTTTTACGGTTTTTCCGCCGAAGAGATCCTCGGAGAAAACGAGAATTTAGCCGAAGACTTCGATCCAAAATGCGGTTGGGCACTAAAACACCCCGAGTTTTTTCCCGTGGAGATAAACACGGCGCCGGCAGAGAAATTGGTCAGGGTTCCCGGAATAGGGTTTAAGAGCGCGTATAAAATCGTTAGCGCGAGAAAATACGGCAATTTATCGCTTGAAGACCTGAATAAAATGCGCATAGTTATGAAACGAGCGATAAACTTTATAACCTGTAACGGCAAATTTTACGGCACGGAAAATCAATCGACCGTCAGACATACTCTCCTTATAACGGATTCCTGCGCGCTAAAACAAATGTCTATGTTTACCGATATCGACAACGCGCCCGCTATATACGGGGGCGAAATATGACAAAATATGTGTTTGACGGCACGCACGACGGATTTTTTACGTGCATATTCGAAGCGTTTTCGACAAAAAACTTTCCGTCGGATATTTCCGACGGGGCGGATCAATGCGAAATAGGCGATATTCCCGTATACGTAAAGACCGATAAAACAAAAGCGGAAAGAGTCGTCGCAGGGATCAAAAAGGCCGCAACGAAAACGGCTTACCGCGATATTAAGTTTGCTATGCATAGCGGAAAAGAAAACAAATATTTTACGTGCTTTAGTTACGCCGTATATGTAATAAAAAACAAAACGATCGATGTTTCGCGCAATTTTTCCGAAAATTACGTTTTGCGGTTTAACGATTTGATATATGCGATATCGCAAGAAATACATCGCTTTAAGGGCTTTATACGCTTTGCCGAAAGCGACGGGAACTTTCTATACGCGCATTACTCTCCGGATAACGATATAACGGCGTATCTTATGCCGCATTTCAAAAGCAGATTAAAAAACTACCCGTTTGTGATTCATGACACCGCAAGAAACATACTCGGAATGTATAACGGCAAAGACGTCGCCACGGTTTACGCCGGAAATAAAACCGTTTCGGTTTTTCTTTCCGAAAACGAAAATTATTTCAGCGAACTTTGGAAAACTTACTATAATAACGTGTGTATCGAAGAAAGAAAAAACGAACGGCTGATGAAACAGTTTATGCCCGTTCGTTACTGGAAAAATTTACCCGAGAAAAAAGACGAAGCGCCTTTTTAGGCGCTTCATTCAATAAATTGAGAAAAATATTTATTATTTGCTAAAAATTCGTTTAGCGAATCGCTGTTCCCTTCGGTCAGGCAATCAACGAGTTTTTTTGCGTCCGAAGACATAGCCAATATCGGGTCTTTATCGGCAAAATGATTACTCATCTTTTGCATCCCGTCGTATATCTCGGATAAAAATTCGTCATTGTAGTCGCCTGAATCGATAATATCGTATAAATCGAGTAAAGAGTTGAACGTTTTAACCCCTTCTTTTCCGATAAACCACATCCTGAAAAACACATAGCCGGCAATTACTACCGCTATCGCCACAAGCGATAATAGCGGAAAGTCTAAAACAATACTTATGATAAAAACCGCCGCGCTTATTGCGAACAGTATCGGAAACAGGATGAGAAAGACTTTGTTTCTCTTATCCTGAGCCATATATTCGGGTATCATATTTTTAAGACTTGTTTCAAGTCTTTTTTTCTTTTGTTGCACAGATTCCGTATTGTAATTTTTGAGTTCTTCTTCGGTGAGATTTCTCTTCATATAATATGGCTTATACGTTTCGGAAATCTCTTTTTTTCCGTCGGAATCAGCAAAGTTTATCGCTTTATTGAGAAATATCTTATGCGAATCATCTTCGAGATCGGTATAGTTTTTGGTCTTCACCGCAACCATAGCCATATATACTCTATAATCGCTGTCGGTAAGTACCAGCGCATCGTTTATGCACTTTTCCGCATTTTCATATTCTCCGTTTGCGACAAAATCGTAAGCCTCGGCGATAAGCATATTCACTTTTCCGTAATCTTCGCCGTGCGCTTCTTTTACGCTCGCATTTTCGTTTACGGATAAGAAATATTTTTCAGCCCTTGCGACGTTTATCGTCGCTTTGCAAGAAGGGCACTCGCATTCGTGAACGCCTTTCGGGGCTTCGAAATCAGCTCCGCACTCGGGACATCTTGCGTTAATGCTCATAATTTCACCCTTGCAGTCCGATGGCCTGCCTGTCCATATTTTCAACGACGAGATCGAAAATATCTCCGAGCGACGCGCAGTACTCTAAAACGAGCCACGGCTCGTTGGTATGAAAATGTATTTTTACCAACCTGTCGTCGCCGACAGCCAAAAGACAATCGCCGTCAAAATTGTCGTTAAAATATTCGATTATTCTATCGACTTCGAGATCGATCCCCTCGATCAATAATTGCGTGTCGAATTTATAACTCATTTTCTTACTCCCACTCTATAGTTGCAGGCGGTTTTGACGTAATGTCATACACTATCCTGTTTATATCCTGAACTTCGTTTACTATCCTGTTGGATATCTTTTCGAGTACTTCAAAGGGGATACGCGCCCAATCGGCCGTCATTCCGTCGACGCTCGTTACCGCACGAAGAGCAAGCGTATACGAATAAGTCCTGCTGTCGCCCATCACGCCAACAGATCTGCAATTAGTCAAAACCGCAAAATACTGCCAAATTTCTCTGTTTAATCCGGCGTTTGCTATCTCTTCGCGGTAAATGTAGTCCGCATCCTGCAAAATTTTTATCTTTTCACGCGTTATATCGCCGATTATTCTGATTGCGAGTCCGGGACCGGGGAAAGGTTGACGCATTACGATTTCTTCCGGAAGGCCGAGTTCAAATCCGACCTTTCTTACTTCGTCTTTGAACAAATCCCTGAGCGGTTCGATAATTTCTTTGAAGTCGACCACCGAAGGAAGTCCGCCCACGTTATGGTGTGATTTTATAACGGCACTCTTGCCTTTTCCGCTTTCGATAACGTCGGGGTATATCGTACCTTGGACAAGATAGTCGACTTTACCGATTTTTTTGGCTTCGTCTTCAAAAACCTTAATGAATTCGGAGCCTATGATCTTTCTCTTGGTTTCGGGATCGGAAACGCCTTCGAGTTTGGTTAAAAATCTGTCGGCCGCGTCGACTTTTATAAGGTTCATCCCCCTTTCTGTCTTAAATACCCTATAAACGTCTTCCGCTTCGTTTTTCCTGAGTAACCCGTGATCGACGAAAATACAAGTCAAGTTATCGCCGACCGCTCTATGTATAAGCGTTGCCGCAACGGCACTGTCAACGCCGCCGCTCATTGCGCAAAGCACCTTTTTATCGCCGACTTTCTCTTTTATTTTCACGACCTGCTCTTTAACGAAGTTTGCCATCGTCCAGTCTCCCGAGACGCCGCACACGTTATAGAGAAAGTTCCTTAAAATATTCGTTCCCTGTCTGGTGTGCATAACTTCGGGATGGAATTGCACGCCGTAAAACTTCTTTACGGTGTTTTCCATAGCCGCAACGGGACACGTTTCGGTAGTGGCGACGACCTTAAATCCCACGGGCGGAGTCGAAATATAGTCCGTATGGCTCATCCAGCAAACGTTATTTTTATCGACCCCTTCGAAGATCGCGCTGTCGGAATAAGTTATCTCGCTCTTACCGTATTCGCGCGTGTCGGCGTGTTTCACTTCTCCGCCGAGCGTATAGGCCATAAGTTGAGCACCGTAACAAATGCCGAGCACCGGTATTCCCAAATCGAATATTTCGGCAGGGACGTGCGGCGACTCTTCGTCATACACGCTGTTGGGCCCGCCGGTAAAAATAATGCCTTTCGGGGCAAATTTAGTTATTTCTTCAATAGAAATGTCGCAAGGACGGAGTTCACAGTATACGTTCTGTTCCCTTACGCGCCTTGCGATGAGTTGGTTATATTGTCCGCCAAAATCTAAAACAAGTACTTTTTCGTGTTGCATAATCAATTTCCTATCAATTTTTACTATAAACTTCTTTTAATTTCAAAACGTCGGCATTCAGTGTTTTTTCGGTCGTTTCATCCGTAAAAGAAGATTTATATTTATCGAATTCATTATAGAGACTTTCGGCAAAATCGGCGTCGGCTTTCATTATCGCGAACCTGATTGCAAAATATAACGGTGAACCGGCGTCGTATATGCGCCGATCGAATCCGCAATTTACGGCTACGTCGACCGATCTGTCGGGATTGACGGCATAATTGTACTCTACAGCCGAATTGGCGTAAAACATAAATTTACTCTTGTCCGAACCGCAAAACTTTTTTAAGTCTTCACCGCGTCTTTTTACGAGCGTGTACGAGTATTCCGCAATTTTCTCTTTGTTTCCTGCCAGAACAGCGCTCTTGAAAACCTGATTAAGATCGCCTATTTCGCCGGTTTTATCGTATTGTTTTTCGTACATTGTCAAGGACGCGTTGTTCATACCGAGATCGCGATATATCTTACCCATAATTTTAGGCGCGGCAAAACCGATAATTACCGCGGTAAAAAAGGTTATCAATATCATCGATAAAAACGTTATAAGCGCAGTCCTTAAAATTGTTCTCTTCATCGGAAACCTCTACTTATTTATTTTAACATAACAAACGGTAAAAATCAACCTTTTTACAAGATGAGCGAATTCGAAGGCAAAAATATTCATATATTTTACGGGGGAATTATGATGAAAAATGCGATGCTTGCACCTATATCGGTTTTAACGGCGTTTTGTCTTGTCGCCTGCTCCGCAAAAACCGCCGAAATCGAAAACGTCAGTCAGTTGAGATACGATCTTCTTACTTACGAAGCGGATAAATTCACAGTCGTATGCTACCCTGAAATCCGCGAGAAAAACTTTTTATCGGACGGGATCGCGGGCGAAAAAGATTTACTGCTCGGCTTTAGGTTTTATCCGACAAATACCGTAGCGGAATGCGTTTCAGTATCTCTTGAAGCAGACGGCGGAACTTACACCGCGGAATTCGGCGAGAAGTCAGGTTCGGACTATAAAATATGCGAAATGCAAATCCCGACATTCAATAAATCGGATCTGAAATGTATGTTGAGTGTCGACGGAGAATTGTATTCGGTGTGCCTGTCATCGGTAAAAAACGCCGACACGATAACCTATATACGAGCGGTGAACGGCATAATCGAAACCGACGCCGAAAGACTTTCGGCATTCAAAAAAACCGAGCCGTACGAAACGAGAATACGGCTCATAGAAAATAACGGCTACAATTTTTGGTACGTCGGATTTATAAACTCGGCGAAAACTCTTTCTTATCTTATCGACGGCGCAACGGGAGAAATACTTGCCGTAAAAGAAAATTAGTAAAATGCGTATTATTTTACGGAAAACGAGCCAAAATAATTGCAGAAGGAGGAAGAGATGGAGTTTAACCAATCCGAAACTTGTAAAAATCTGGCCGCAAGTTTTGCCGGAGAATGTCAAGCGGGAATGCGCTATCAACTTATAGCGCGCGACGCTTTGTCACAGGGCTATAAAACTTTGAGCGACGAGATCAGGCACATTGCAAAAAACGAAACGTACCACGCGAAAGTGTTTTTCGATTATATTTTGCAAAACTGTGGAAACACGAAAAATATAGAGATAACCAACGGGTTCCCGTTTGAAGGCGATACGATCGAAAACGGACTGAAATTCGCGGCGGACGCCGAGAATAAGGAAAGTAAACTTATTTATCCGCAATATGCCGAAATCGCAAAGCGAGAAGGTTATGACGAAATTGCAGACACCTTCCTTAAAGTCGCGGAAGTTGAAGAACATCATAAAATTATGTTCGAATATCTCTATAAAAACTTTAAGGACGGAAGCCTTTTCAAAAACAGTCAGCCCGTCGTGTACGAGTGTTCTAACTGCGGATACCGTTTTACTGCGGAACAGGCGTTCAGTATATGCCCATTATGCAAATCGAGTCAAGGATTCGTCAAGTTAAGACTCCCCTGATGTTATTATGAGAAAGACAACTGATAATACCGCCAAGAACGCTAAATCGGAAAAGAGTACTAAGTCTTGCAAATCCAAAAGCAGTTCCGGCACCAAAAACTG
>CAMNIW010000038.1 GCA_946540675.1 uncultured Clostridia bacterium
CTTTCGAGCCGCCGAGCCTTGCGGTGCTTGCTTCTACGGCTTAAAAACCTGAAACCCAAAAAGCCTGTCTCGGCATTTCCCGTTCACGAGCCTTGCCTTGCTCGTTTCTACGGCTTAAAACAAAAAAAGTCTATAAAGACTTTCGAGCCGCCGAGCCTTGCGGTGCTCGGTCAATATAAAAAACACAATTAAAACGTTATAAAACCCAATATACAACTCTTTTAGCGGAGGTTCAAGATGAACAATAATTCAAAATCCGAAAGTTACGCCAAAGCGGGCGTCGACATAACCGCGGGATACAAAGCGGTCGAACTTATGAAAAAGCACGTCGCCCGCACTATGCTTAGCGGCAAAGCCGACGACATCGGCGGATTCGGCGGACTTTTTCCGCTCGACCTTACGGGTTATAAGCGTCCCGTGCTCGTTTCGGGGACCGACGGCGTCGGGACGAAACTTAAAATCGCTTTTCTTATGGATAAGCACAACACGGTCGGTATAGACTGCGTGGCTATGTGCGTAAACGACGTTATTTGTTGCGGCGCGAAACCCTTGTTTTTCCTTGACTACATAGCGTGCGGAAAAAATTATCCCGAGAAGATCGCTTCGATAGTGGAAGGCGTTGCGGAAGGTTGCGTTATGTCGGGCAGCGAACTCATCGGCGGAGAAACCGCGGAGATGCCCGGTTTTTATCCGATAGACGAATACGACTTAGCGGGTTTTTCGGTCGGAATAGTCGACCGCGACAAAGTGATCGACAAAAACTCGATGAAGGAAGGCGACGTGATGATAGCGCTTCCGTCGTCGGGCGTGCATTCCAACGGTTTCTCGCTCGTGAGAAAGGTTTTCGACGTCGAGAACTGCGACCTTAAAACTCCGAGAGAAGAACTCGGCGGAAAATCTCTCGGCGAAACTCTTCTGACACCCACCAGGATATACGTAAAGCCTATGCTCGCGCTCTTCGACGCGGTAAAGGTAAAGGGCGTTTCGCACATCACGGGCGGCGGTTTTTACGAGAATATGCCGCGTTCTATTCCCGACGGGCTCGGCGTCAGGATAAACAAAAAGGACGTAAAGGTCCTTCCGATATTCTCTCTTATACAAAAGACTGGCGGCATTGACGAGCGCGATATGTTCAACACCTTCAATATGGGCGTCGGTATGAGCGTGGTCGTCGCAAAAGAAGACGTCGACAAGGCGTTGACCGTTTTGTCCGAAAACGGCGAAAACGCTTACGTCATAGGCAAAATCGTGAAATCGGACGAAAAGATAGTTATAGAATAATATGGAAAAGATAAAGATAGGCGTGCTCGTTTCGGGCGGCGGAACAAATTTACAGGCGCTTATAGACGCCCAAAGGAGCGGGATCATAAAGAGCGGAGAGATAACTCTCGTCGTTTCCGACAGATCCGACGCTTACGCGTTGACCCGTGCCGAAAAAGCGGGGATAAAGACGGCGGTCGTTCTGAAAAAAGACTGCGCCGATCGGGCGGAATTCGAAGACAGGCTTATCGCCGCGCTCCGCGATTCAGGCGTGGAATTCGTCGTTTTGGCAGGCTTTACGGCTATTCTCGGCGAAAGGTTTATCCGCGAGTATAGCGGCAGGATAATCAACGTTCACCCGTCGCTCATACCGTCTTTTTGCGGCAAGGGATATTACGGACTAAAAGTCCACGAAGAAGCGCTTAAGTACGGGGTAAAGGTAACGGGCGCCACCGTACATTTCGTCAACGAGATACCGGACGGCGGCAGGATAATAATGCAAAAGGCTGTCGAGATAGAAGACGGCGACACGCCCGAAGTTTTGCAAAGGCGAGTAATGGAACAGGCGGAGT
This sequence comes from uncultured Clostridia bacterium, assembly GCA_946540675.1. Lineage (GTDB taxonomy): Bacteria > Bacillota > Clostridia > Christensenellales > Borkfalkiaceae > UBA10281. Next base: position 1,833 of record CAMNIW010000038.1, read on the forward strand.
GGATAATTCTTCCCCTTTCCGTCGAAAAAATATGCAATAAATTAAAGGAGACAAAGTGATGAATATTTACCGGATTCACGACGTCGGAGAACTCATCAAAGGCAATTCTTACGTCGGCAGGGGTATCGTTATCGGAAAATCGCAAGACGGCAAAAAGGCTGTCGCGGCGTACTTTATTATGGGCAGGAGCAACAACAGCCGCAACAGGATATTTACCGAAAAGGACGGCGAAGTGTTCACCGAGCCGTTCGACGCGTCCAAGGTCGAAGACCCCAGCCTTATAATCTACGCGGCGATAAGGTCGTATAAAAACAGTCTTGTCGTAACCAACGGCAACCAGACCGATACCATAGTCGACGGACTTAAAAACGGACTCTCTTTCTCGGAATCCTTAAAGTCGAGAGAATTCGAGCCCGATTCACCCAATTTCACGCCGAGAATAAGCGGTATAATCAACTTTGACGGCGGCGACTTCGATTACGAGATGAGCATTCTCAAATCCGCGGACGACAAGGGGAGCGAGTGTAACCGCTATACCTTTTCTTATAAGCCGCTCGCGGGGCTCGGACACTTCATACATACGTACGTTTGCGACGGTACGCCCATACCGACTTTTCAGGGCGAGCCCGAGAGAATAGCGATCCCCGACGATATAGACGAGTTTACGGATAAACTTTGGAACAATCTCGACGCGGACAACAAAATATCGCTTTACGTCCGCTACGTGGACCTTGACGGCGGTAAGACCGAAAACAGGCTTATAAATAAAAACAAATAATCGTTAAGGAGATAGTTATGAACGAATTTTCTTTGAAATACGGATGCAACCCCAATCAGAAACCCGCGCGCATATTTATGGCGGACGGCTCCGAACTTCCCATAGAAGTGCTTAACGGAAGACCCGGATATATCAACTTTTTGGACGCTTTCAACTCATGGCAACTCGTCAAAGAGATAAAGGAAGCCACGGGATGCGTCGCGGCTACTTCTTTCAAACACGTTTCTCCGACTTCGGCGGCGATAGGTAAAGTCCTTCCCGAAAAACTTAAAAAGGCTTGCTTTGTCGACGACGTCGAAGGTCTTGACGATTCTCCCGTCGCGTGCGCCTACGCGAGAGCAAGGGGCACCGACAGAATGTCGTCTTTCGGCGACTGGATAGCCCTTTCGGACGAATGCGACGAAGTTACCGCAAAGATAATTTCGAGAGAAGTCTCCGACGGCATAATCGCGCCCGCTTACAGCGAAAAGGCGCTCGAAATATTGAAAGCGAAGAGAAAAGGCACCTATAACGTCGTAAAGATAGACCCTGCATACGTCCCCGAAGAGACCGAAAGAAAACAGGTATTCGGCATAACTTTCGAGCAGGGAAGAAACAACTTTAAGATAAACAGGGAACTCCTTTCAAACGTCGTCACGAAGAACAAAAACCTTCCCGACGACAAGGCGATAGATATGATAATCGCCCTTATCACCCTTAAATATACTCAGTCAAACTCGGTTTGCTTTGCGATGGACGGACAGGCTATCGGCGTAGGCGCGGGGCAGCAGTCGAGAATACATTGTACCCGTCTTGCGGCGAGCAAAGCGGATCTTTGGCAACTCCGTCAAAGCGAAAAAGTTCTCGGACTTCCCTTTAAGGACGGAGTGGGCAGACCCGACAAAAACAACGTCATCGACCTTTATTTGTCCGACGTCGACAGCGCGGACGTACTTGCGGAAGGCGCTTGGCAAAAATATTTCACCGTTCGCCCCGAACCCTTTACGAGAGCCGAGAAAGATAAGTTTTTGGCAGGTATAAGCGGAGTTACTCTCGCGAGCGACGCGTTCTTCCCCTTCTCCGACAATATCGAAAAAGCGGCGAAGAGCGGTGTTTCCTACGTGGTAGAGCCCGGCGGCTCCGTAAGAGACGATCTCGTCATCGAAGCGGCGGACAACCACAATATGGTGATGTGTTTTACGGGGATGCGTTTATTCCACCATTAAAAACCGCATAAGCGTCGCAATGCGGCGTTTACTGCAAGGGCTCAACACTTCGATGACCAAAAAGGTCTATCTCAGCGTTTCACCCTTGCGAGCCTTGCCTTGCTCGCTTCTTCGGTTTTTAGTCGGAAACGGTGTATAAGCGGCGTTCCGCTTCGTTTACTGCTTTTCGGTTGCGATCTCAATGACCGATAAGGTCTATTTCGTCCGCAACCGAAAGCGAGCCTTGCGGAACTTGCTTTATAAACCCGAAAACGCGGAAATCGAAGTAGCGGATTTGATCCATATATTTATAACAATAATCGGACGATTTTATATGAAAATTTTAGTTGTCGGCGGCGGCGGCAGAGAACACGCCGTCATAAAAGCCTTAAAGAAAAACCCCTTGGCGGAAGAGATATTCGCTCTTCCCGGAAACGGCGGCATTGTCGAAGCGACCTGTGTTCCCATCGGAGCCAAAGAGATAGACAAGATAGTTTCTTTCGCCGTGGAAAACAAGATCGATTACGCGGTGGTCACTCCCGACGATCCGCTCGTTCTCGGCGCGGTTGACGAACTCGAAAAGGCGGGTATCCCGTGTTTCGGGCCGAATAAAGCCGCGGCGATAATCGAAGGCAGCAAGGCGTTTTCCAAAAACCTTATGAAAAAATACGGCATACCGACCGCGAAGTACGAGATATTCTCGGACAAGGCCGCGGCGATAGCCTATCTCAAAAAACAAGATATGCCCATCGTCGTAAAGGCGGACGGTCTCGCTCTCGGCAAGGGCGTTATAATAGCGAAGACGCTCGAAGAAGCCGAAGCCGCGGTCAATTCCATAATGGAAGACAAGATCTTCGGCGCGAGCGGAAACAGCATAGTAATCGAAGAGTTTTTGGAAGGACCCGAAGTTTCGGTGCTTTCCTTTACCGACGGCAACGTCATCGTGCCGATGGTGTCTTCTATGGATCACAAGCGCGCTCGCGACGGGGACGAAGGACTCAATACCGGCGGTATGGGAACTGTCGCTCCCAACCCGTACTATACCGAAGAAGTCGCAAAGCGTTGCAAAGAAGAGATATTTATTCCGACCGTCGAAGCGATGAAACGGGAAGGCAGGACTTTCAAGGGCTGTCTGTATTTCGGGCTTATGCTATGTAAGGACGGACCCAAGGTAATAGAGTACAACTGCCGTTTCGGCGATCCCGAAACGCAGGTGGTGCTTCCGCTCCTTAAAACCGACCTTCTCACCGTAATGCGCGCGGTCACGGACGGAAAACTCAAAGACGTGCCCGTGGAATTTTACGATAAGTCGGCGTGCTGCGTGATAATGGCGTCGGACGGTTATCCCGAAAAATACGAGAAGGGTTACGAAATTTCCATACCGTCCGACGTTTTTGACGACGTTTACGTCGCGGGGGCAAAGCGCGACGGCGAAAAACTTTTGACAAACGGCGGAAGGGTTCTCGGCGTTACGGCGACGGCAGGCGATTTGAAGTCTGCGATAGACGCGGCTTACGCAAAGGTAAAGCGCATAAGTTTCGCCAACGCTTATTACAGAAAAGACATAGGCAAAAAGGCCTTACAGGCAAAGGAGAAATAATGGTCTATCGCATTTACGTGGAAAAGAGAGAAGGACTCAGGAACGAAGCGTCGGCGCTTTTTGCCGAACTTAACGGACTTCTCGGCATAAAGGCTTTGACTTCGGTAAGGGTGCTTAACCGCTACGACGTCGAAAACATCTCGGAAGAACTGTTTTCGGAAGCGGTGAAAACGGTATTTTCCGAGCCGCAACTCGACGTCGCGACCGAAGAACTCGACGACAAAGGCGGTTACGTCTTCGCGGTGGAATATCTTCCCGGGCAGTTCGACCAGCGCGCGGATTCGGCGGAGCAGTGCATACAGATAATATCTTGCGGCGAGCGTCCGCTCATACGCACGGCGAAGGTCTACGTTCTTTGCGGCGACCTTTCGGCGGAAGATATAGCGGCGGTCAAAAAATACGTCATAAACCCCGTCGAAGCGAGAGAAGCGGCGCTCGTTAAACCCGAAACTCTCGTCGTTAAATACGTCGTTCCCGAAAAAGTCGCGGTGTTAGACGGTTTTACATCCTACACGGACGGCGAACTTTCGGAGTTCATAAAAAAATACGGGCTTGCGATGGATCTCGACGACGTGCGTTTTTGCAGGGATTACTTTGTTTCGGAGAAGAGAGATCCGACGATAACCGAAATAAAGATGATAGACACTTATTGGTCGGATCACTGCCGTCACACCACCTTTTTGACGACGATAGACGGCGTGAAATTTTCCGACGGACTTCTCGAAAAGGCGTACAGGGAATACCTTGACGGAAGAAAGGAGATAGACAGGACAAAGCCTGTAAACCTTATGGATATAGGCACTCTCGCGGCAAAAGTGCTCAAAAAACGCGGACTTCTGACCAAACTCGACGAATCCGAAGAGATAAACGCCTGTACCGTAAAGATAGAGATAGAAGTCGACGGCGAAAAACAGCCGTGGCTGTTGCTTTTCAAAAACGAAACCCACAACCACCCGACGGAGATAGAACCGTTCGGCGGAGCGGCGACCTGCATAGGGGGAGCCATAAGAGATCCGCTTTCGGGCAGGTCTTACGTATACGCCGCGATGCGCGTTACGGGTGCGGGCGATCCGACCGTTCCCGTGGCGGAAACTTTAAGCGGAAAACTTCCGCAAAGAAAGATAGTAACGACCGCGGCGGCGGGATATTCGTCTTACGGCAACCAGATAGGTCTTGCGACGGGTATGGTGGACGAAATATATCACCCCGGATACGTCGCGAAGCGTATGGAGATAGGCGCGGTCATAGCGGCGACGCCGCAGGCAAACGTCAGGAGAGAACGCCCCGAAGACGGCGACGTCGTGATACTTCTCGGCGGCAGGACGGGGCGCGACGGCATAGGCGGCGCGACGGGTTCGTCCAAGGCGCACAACGCTCACTCGGTAGAGACGTGCGGCGCGGAAGTGCAGAAAGGCAACGCGCCTGAAGAAAGAAAACTTCAAAGGTTGTTTCGGAACGCCGAAGCGGCAAAGATGATAAAGCGCTGTAACGATTTCGGCGCGGGCGGCGTATCGGTAGCGGTGGGAGAACTCGCCGACGGGCTCGACATAAATCTCGACGCGGTGCCCAAGAAATACGAAGGACTTGACGGCACCGAACTCGCCATATCCGAATCTCAGGAAAGGATGGCGGTGGTCGTAGAGAAAAAGGACGTAGACGCGTTTATGGCTATCGCGGAAAAGGAAAATCTCGAAGCGACGGTCATCGCGACGGTCACAAAAGAACCGAGACTTAAAATGCGCTGGAAAGGCAGGACGATCGTCGACGTTTCGAGAGAGTTTCTCAATTCCAACGGCGCGGAAAAGCATATAACGGTCTCGCCCGAAAAACCCAAGGACGTAAACAGAGAAAAGGCGACCGACTTTACGACTTCTTACAAAAAACTTCTCGGAGATCTCAACGTCTGCTCGAAACGCGGACTTTCCGAGAGATTCGATTCGACCATAGGCGCGGGCACCGTGCTGATGCCTTTCGGGGGCAAGTATCAACTCACGCCCATACAGGCGATGGTACATAAGATCTCGGTCGAAAAAGGGCATACGGACGACTGTTCGTTTATGTCCTGGGGTTATAACCCGTATATATCCGAAAAGAGCCCGTATCACGGCGCGTATCTCGCCGTCGTGGAAAGTCTTTGCAAACTCGTCGCGACGGGCGCGGAGTTTAAGGACGTATATCTCACTTTTCAGGAATACTTCGAGAAGCCTATGAAAGATCCGACCCGTTGGGGCAAACCCTTCGCGGCTCTTCTCGGCGCGTACAAGGCGCAGACCGAATACGGAGTGGCGGCGATAGGCGGCAAGGACTCTATGAGCGGTTCGTTCGAGAAACTCGACGTTCCCCCGACTCTCGTATCCTTTGCGGTCACGACGGGAAAAACCGACGACGTTATTTCCAACGAATTCAAGAACGTCGGCGGCAAAGTAGTCGTGCTTTTCCCCGAATACGATAAAGACGGACTTCCGACGGCGGACTCGGTAAAGGCGAATTTCGAAAAAGTCACTTCGCTTATGCGAAGCGGCAAGATATATTCGGCAAACACCCCCGTTTACGGCGGCATAGCCGAAGTCGTGGCAAAGGCGGCGTTCGGCAACGGATACGGATTCGACTATTCCGAAAAATTCCCGCTCGATAAAATTTTCGCTTATTCCTACGGCGCGTTCGTTCTCGAGACGGAAGAAGATATAGGCGAATATCTCGGCACGATAACGGGCGGCGGCGACTTTACCTACGGCAAAGCCGAAGTCGATAGCAAGACCGCGAAGGATATATACGAAGGAAGACTCGAAAGCGTCTATCCGTGTATGGAAACCGAAAACGTAAAACGTTATGAAAATTTCTCGTACAAAGCGGATAAGATCCTTGTACCGAAGTTCATAACCGAGACGCCCAAAGCGCTTATCCCCGTATTCCCGGGCACCAACTGCGAATACGACACGGCAAAGGCTCTCGAAGACGCCGGAGCAAAAGCCGAAATATTCGTCGTAAACAACCTTACGGCGGACGGCATATCGAGAAGCGTGGAAGAGTTTGCGAAGAAACTCAAAGAATCGCAGATCGTGTTTATTCCCGGCGGCTTTTCGGGCGGCGACGAACCGGACGGTTCGGGCAAGTTCATAATGGCGTTCTTCAAAAACCGCGACGTAAAAGACGGCGTGGAAGACCTGCTCGGCAACCGCGACGGACTTATGGCGGGCATATGCAACGGATTCCAGGCTCTCATCAAACTCGGACTCGTGCCTTTCGGTAAGATAATCGACGCCGACGAAAACTGTCCGACGCTCACCTTCAACAAGATAGCGCGTCACCAATCCAAACTCGTCAGGGTAAGGGTGGCGTCCGACAAGTCCCCGTGGCTTAAAGGCGTAAACGTCGGCGACGTGTTCACCGTGCCCGTATCTCACGGCGAAGGCAGGTTCTACTGCTCGGACGACGTCGTGCGCGCGCTCGCGGAGAACGGACAAATTGCGACGCAATACGTCGATTTAAGCGGCAACGCGACCGACGACGTAAGATTTAATCCCAACGCTTCGGCGTTTGCGATAGAAGGCATAACTTCGCCCGACGGAAGAGTGTTCGGCAAGATGGGACACAGCGAGAGAAAAGGTAACGGACTTTATAAAAACGTAAGCGGAAATTTCGATATGAAAATGTTCGAATCCGCCGTAAAATATTTTAAAGGAGAAAGGTAAAATGGCATACTTATCCGACATTGAAATCGCTCAGCAAAACGAGATGCGGCCGATAACCAAAGTCGCTAAGACCGCGGGCATCGACGAAAAGTATCTCGAACAGTACGGCAAGTACAAGGCAAAGATCGACTATTCGCTTTTGAAAGAGAGCAAAAGAAAGGACGGGAAACTTATTCTCGTCACGGCGATAACCCCGACTCCCGCGGGCGAAGGAAAGACGACTACCACGATAGGGCTTGCCGACGGACTTAAAAGAATAGGCAAAAACGTAATGGTCGCTCTTCGCGAGCCGTCGCTGGGACCTGTGTTCGGCGTAAAAGGCGGCGCGGCAGGCGGCGGATACGCGCAGGTCGTTCCTATGGAAGACATCAACCTGCACTTTACGGGCGACTTCCACGCGATAGGCGCGGCAAACAATCTTCTCGCCGCGATGCTCGACAACCATATATATCAGGGCAACGCCCTTAATATCGACCCGAGAAGGATAACCTGGAAGAGATGCGTCGATATGAACGACCGTCAACTCCGTTTCATTACCGACGGGCTCGGCGGCAGGGTAAACGGTGTTCCGAGAGAAGAC
>CAMNIW010000039.1 GCA_946540675.1 uncultured Clostridia bacterium
TCGCGCGCTTTGAGTCTTCTGCTCGTGGAAGTGATGTCGCGGCAGTTTGTGGACGACGTGTCGTCTACGAATATTTTAGTCTTTTCGAGTATGGATTTGCTGTCCCAGAGTTTGCGCCAATCTTCGTTGGTCAGTTTGCCCTGAACGGCGTTTTGCCCGGATACGTTGGCGACCGAACACATCATCCTTTGAGCGAGTTCTTCTCTCGTCATTTCGAGAGCGAACACCGCGCATACGGCGTTATCCCTTATCGCGACGTTTTCGACTATATTCATCGCGAACGTGGTCTTACCTACGGACGGACGGGCGGCAAGAATAATGAGATTGCCGACGTGGAATCCCTGCGTCAGATTGTCGATACCCGTAAATCCCGTCTTTAACCCCTGCAAGAAATCCTTATCCTTTTCTATATTCTCGAATTTGTCAAGAATCTTCGGAAATTCGGGAACTATGTTGGCGAGCGAACTCGTGTCGAGCTGCTCGGAGATGTCGAAAACCGACTTCTCCGCAAAGGCGAGCGAACGCATATGGTCTGTGGAATTTTTTGCGTTGTCGACTATCTTATCGGCGCTTCGTATAAGTTGACGAAGCGTGCTGTCGCGCTTTACGATATTGAGATAATACTCGTAATTCGCCGCCGACGGCGTAGACTTCGACAGCATAGTCAGATAGTCTATACCGCCCACCTTATCAAAGGTCGCCGCCTTTTCCATTTCGTCGGAAAGGGTGACTATATCGACGGGCATATTCCTGCCGACGATGTCGTTCATGGCGGAAAATATCAATTTATGCGATTCGAGATAGAAATCTATCTCTTTGAGTTTTGAAACTATGTCGAATTGCAATTCCATATCAATGAGTATGCAGCCGAGTATAGACTGCTCGGCTTCGAGATTATATGGCATCGCGTTGGTTTTGGTCTGTGGCATATAAGTCCGCTCCCGTTATCAAAGGTTTTCAAAGACGTCGAGCGTCTCCTCAAAAGATTTCATAGCCGCATTGTACGCGTCTTTTTCGGTAAGGTCTACTCCCGCAAGTTTGAGTATATCCACGGGGTTGGTCGAGCCGCCCGCGGAAAGGAATTTGAAATAATCTTCGACAGCCTTATCCCCTTCGGCGTATATTCTCTCCGCGATAGAAATGGCGCTTATTATGCCTGTCGCATATTTATACACGTAAAAAGGCGTGTAAAAATGCGGTATTCTTGCCCACTCGTACGCTATCTCTTCGTCGGAAACGATGTCGTTGCCGTAATATTTCCTGTTGAGAGCGAGATATTCGCCCGAAAGATAATCTTTGGTGAGCGGAGTTCCGTTTTCCGCCGCGGTGTGCGCAATATATTCGAATTCCGCAAACATAGTCTGGCGGAAAAGCGTGGTTCTTATCATATCCATATAATAAGAACAAAGATACTTTTTGAGTTTCTTATCTTCGGAATTTTTGAGAAGATATTTCAGGAGCAATACTTCGTTTACCGTGCTCGCGACTTCGGCCACGAAAATTTTATAGTCGGCCTTGGCTTTCGGTTGAGTATGCTCGGATTTATAAGAGTGCATAGAGTGTCCGAGTTCGTGCGCTATCGTGAAAACGTCGTGACTCGTCGGCTGATAGTTCAAAAGAACGTACGGATGCGGAAGTTTGTATACGCTTATACTGTACGCGCCGCTTCTCTTGCCTTCGGTCTCTTCTACGTCTATCCAGCCGTTGTCATGCGCGGTTTGCAAAAGTTTTCCGTAATCTTCGCCGAGCGGGGCAAGTCCCTTTTTGACGAGTTTGAACGCTTCTTCGTAGTCGAGTTTTATGTCGGCGTTCTCAACGAGCGGCGTATAGACGTCGTACATATGGAGTTCGTCCACGCCGAGAATATCTTTCCTGTCTTTGATATATCTGTGAAGAAGGGGAAGACCGCCGTTTACGCTTTCGAGCAAATTGCGGTAAACGACGGGGTCGACGTCTTCGTTTTCGAGAGCCATGGCAAGGCACCCGTCGTATTTTCTCGCCTTTGCGATAAACACGTCTTTATTCACGCTGCCTATATAGGTGGCGGCAATGGTATTCATAAGCGAGATATACGCGTTATAGTACGCTTTGAACGCCTTTTCTCTGACTTCCCTGTTTTCGGACTGCATACATACGCTGTAAGTTCCGTGAGTTACGCGTATCTTTTTGCCGTCGACTTCGATTTCGGGGAAAGGCATATCCGCATTGTCGACCATCATAAATATATCGCGGAAACTTCCGTACATTTTGCCGCCGAGCGCAAGAACGTTTTCGGTTTCCTTGGATAAAACGTGAGCCTTATCCTTAAGTATTTTTTCAAGCGCGTAGTCGTAATCGGAAAATCTCGGATCTTTGATAAGTTTTTTGATATACTCGTCGGAAAGAGCCGTAAGTTCGGGCGTTATAAAGGACGTCGCCGCGGAATATTTGACTATCACGTCGTCAACTCTCGCCGTTTTTGCCGCCGCCGCGCCGTCTCTCGTGTCGAGATCTTTGAGCATAAACGCGTATACGTCGACTTTTTCGAGATCGCCTTCGATCTCGTCCATTGTTTTAAGACAAGTCAAAAGAGTCTTATCGTCGGACAATTTTCCTTCGAAACGGGAAAAATCGATCTTATCCGAAACTTCTTTCAAAAGAGCGTCGAACTCGGCGTCGTCTTTGAATATATCGGTCATTTTCCATTTAAGATTTTCACTTACTTCACTTCTTTTTTTAGACATCGTTATCTCCTTTATACATTATCTATCCCGTCGAATATCTTTTCTTCGCTTTTCAGCCCGTAAGACAGCAACACGTTTGCGTGAGTTACGTAAACTATTATGTCGCCGCTTTTTAAGTCCGGCATCGGTTTTTCTTTGTCGACAAGAACGTTCCTTCGCATATACTCCTGCGTTTTGTCAGACCATTCAAGCACGACCATATGGTGATAGTCGACGTTTGAAACTTCGTATATCCCTTCGTCGTTTTGTAAAAACGTACTCTCGCTTACGTTCTTTTGACCGCGTTTTATATCGTCCATAAGCCTGAAATACGCACGCGCTCTCTTATACGGTATACCGAGATACACGAAAGACCATATTATGAATATGCCCGTAGCCGCCGAACACAAGACGAGATAAAGCGTCTTTTTGAATTTGATTTCGTCGGTCGAAGCGTAAGGCAAAAGCAGCGCGAAAACAAAAAACACCGCGCAAAAAATCAGCGTTATCGCGAAAGTTACGAGATATATCGCCATAAGTTTTTTCTTTAATCTGAGCGCCTTATCGAAATCGGCGTCTTCGTAGACGTTTATCATATTACTTGTTGTAGAAAATTACACCGATGGTGTTGTATCCGCAATGGCTTGTTACGGTGCTTCCGGCAAAGGTCTCGACGATTTTGTCGAACGAGAAATTCTCTTTTACGAGCGATATCACGTATTCGACGAGTTCTTTATCCGAAGGACTGTGCGTGACGTAGCAAAGCGTCTTGTCGTAGTTTTTGTATTCTTTGGCAAGGTCCGTAACGTACTGGGCAAGAGATCTCTTCATATTGCCCATATATTTCTTTTTTACGCAAAGCGCGCCGTCTTTTGTGGATATAACGGGGTGTATCCTGAGCATTTTCGACATTATGAGCGCGGTGGACGAGCACCTGCCGCCTTTATGTAAAAAATCGAGAGTATCAACGACGAAAGAAAGTTGTATCTTGTCGATCGTGGAAGTTATCTCGTCGTAAACTTCCTTTGCCCCCATGCCCGTTTTCAGAAGTTCGGCGGCACGGACGATCTCCATACCCTGCGCCGAAGAAAGACAGTAACTGTCGACGACGTAGACGTTTTCGAAATTCGTCGCCGCTTCCTTTGCGTGTTCGAAGCAAGAAGACGATTTGGACGATATGCAAAAATGTATCACCGAATAACCTTCTTCGGCAAACTGTCTGAAAAAGTCCTTGTATTCTTCGACCGACGTCGCGGAAGTCTTGGGAAGATTCCCCGTCTTTTTGACATATTCGAGTACGTTGTCGGCGTTGACGTCGACGGTGTCGTGATATACGTCGGTTCCGAGAAGGATCGCTATCGGACACAGTTTTATTCCGTATTCGGAAAGTATTTCTTCGGTAAGATCGCAGGTGCTGTCGCTTGTAAGTATTACTTTTTCCATAAGTAACTCCTATGCTATTTTGAAAAATTTGTTTATTTTTTTATTGAATTCGTAGTATTTTGTTATAAACGATTTATATCGTATCGCAAAGTCCGGCACGACGCCCACGACTTTATCGACGGTTTTTACCCCTATCGAGTCGTCCCTGCTGTCGCGGCTGTTATACCTGTTGTCGCCCATAAAGAAAATTTCGTTATCTCCGAGTTCCCATATTCTCTGTGCGGCTTGACCGTTGACGAACGTCCCCTCGGTATTGTTGCCGTAATACGCGTACCCGCTTTCGTCGAGTTGCGTTATCTTCCCGTTCTTTGCCTTTATATATACTTTACCGTTCTCTATTATAACGGTTTCGCCGGGAAGACCTATGATGCGTTTTATATAATTTATCTCGCTGCCGTCCGACTTCGTGCCGATGTCGATGACCGCTATATCGAACCTTTTTACGGTCGCGTATTGATTTATGAGTAACCAGTCACCGTCGTATATAGTCTTGTACATCGACTTCCCCGATACGTCCACAGGAAGAAATACTATGCGGAAAGCAAGTATTCCGCCGAGAAGAACTATAGCGACGATAAATATTACGATGTCGAAAATTCCCCTGTCGTTCTTCGTTTTGCCGAGCAACAGTTCTTCGGATAACCGATCCATAATTACCTTAAATTACCAAAATATTGTTTATAAAGAATTTCCCGTCGCCTTCGATTCTCAATGCGTATATTCCGCCGTATTTTTTAAGACTCATACCGTCCTGAGATTTGAAATCGACTATCTTTACGACTTTGTTTTGCCATATTTTGCCGGAACGGACTTCAAAAGCGAAACCGTATTCTTTTACTCCGCCCTGCTTTTCCTGCATAAGCGTAAGCCTTATGACCGAAAACCCCGCCGAAAAGACGTCGAATTTAAGCATCGAATCTTCGTTTAAGAACTGACTGCTCTCTCCGAATTTATAGGTTATCAGTCCGTATTTTGAATACGCGCCCTTTATCCCGTCCGCACAGTCTTCCAAAACGATAAAATCGTCTTTGTTGACAAAGACGTCGGTAACGTCCGCGCCGTCCGAATAAAACGTTATTCCGTCAAGCCCGTTTTTTCCCGAATAAATAAGATTGCTCATCTTCGGGGTTATGCCGTCGACGTGTATCAACTGAACTTTGGAACTGACCGTCCAGCCGTTTTTGTATTTTACGACGCAAAACGCATAGACGTTGGTATCGTTTACCGAAAGTATATGCCCGTACGTCCTTTTCCCTTTCTCTTCCGAAACCCGTTCGCAAACGTCCCAATTCCTGTGGGCGGGGTTTACTACGCCGCTGTTGATATACGTCTTTATCTCGCTGACATTATCGTCGCCGCCGAAAGAAACCGTGGCGGTGAGATATTTGCCGCTCTGTTGAAGTTCGAGTTCGGGAGATTCGAGATCTCCGAAACTTTCGCCGAAAAGATGCTTTCTCAAAAACAAGCGCATATCGTTGCGGCAGTTTTCGTCCAAAAATTCGCCGAAACCGGGCGCGAAATTAAACCTGCACTCGACGTCTGCGGGAACCCTTGCCAAGGTATCGCACGCGCGGTCGAAATCGTATTCGCCGCTGTTGGTGGAAGTCAGAAACAAAAGCGGACATTTTACGTACGGCGCGTAAGCGTGAGCGTCGAGCCCCGCTATATAACGCCTTTTCGCTTCGTCCATAACTATATCGTCGTCGGAATATTTGAATACCCCTTTATATGCCGACCACCCCGCGCCGAACATTATTACCGAACACGCGACTCTTTGGTCTACGGCCGCAAGTTGCCACGCGAGATTGGCACCGTCTTTTACGCCTACCACGCCTATCTTTTTCCCCGAATTGTTTTGTTCAAGGAAATTTATGCCGTATCTCAAAACCGAAACCCAAACGTATTCACAAGACATATCGGCGGATTCGGGCACCGTGTTGATATACTTGTCCCTTCTCTCGTAGTTGGCGAAAGCCACTTCTTCTGGATAAGCGGTATAGTTGTCCGCACCTTCGCGCTTGCCGTAAAGGTCGACGGTAAGAACGGCGTAGCCGAGCGCCACGTATTCGTTGATTATGTCGTAGCTGATCTTCTCGGTTACGTCCGGCACGTACAGTATGGAATTGTGAACGTCCTGTCCGTCGTCCGGAGCGACGTAAAGTCCGAAGACCCTTACCCTGTCGCCACCGGTAGATTGAGCGGAAAAGTAATATTCGCCGTAGACGGCGTTATCAAATCTCACTTCGCTTATCTTGGTGGTTTTGAGCGGTAAAGAACCGTCGAAAGCCTTCCATAACGATATGGGCGTCAAAAATTTGCTTTTATTATCCATCGTATGCCTCTGTAACGCACATTAAATATATATGTTTCTTATATTATACACTATTTATTTGAATTTTGCGAGAGTTCTGACGCATTTTTTCGCTTTTTACAAAATTTTTATTTATACGGCTTAAAGCGCGGTCGGAAAGCGACGAAAACCCCCGATTGCGATAACCATAAATTGTTCCCGAAAATCCGCAAAAGCACTAAATGTTGTGTAAAGACAAATTTCCGAAATTTTCACTTGATTTTTTTCATCGGATATATTATGATAATTTAACCGAAATACGATCGGAAGAAACATTATGGCATTTTGTACTTTTTCAAACGAATTCAATACAAACGCTTCGACAAACATCGATAATAAGTTCATTTTGTCCTATCTCCCCGAAGCGAGCGGCAACGCCGTAAAGGTGTATCTTTACGGTCTTCTTCTCTGCAAGTCGGACGACGCTATGGACGCCAAAAAATTTGCCGAAAATCTTCGTATGGACGAGAGCGAAGTCGCGGATTCGTTCAGGTTCTGGGAAGAATGGGGGCTTATCAACATAATTTCGGAAGACCCCTTTCTCGTCAAGTACCTTCCGATAACTTCGTCAAAACCGAAAAAAATCAACGTCGAAAAATACACCGAATTCAATAAGGCTTTACAAGTACTGATACCCGAAAGGATGATAACCACCAACGAGTATTCGGCGTACTTCGGCATTATGGAAGACTTTTCGATTTCTCCCGAAGCGATGCTGATGATAGTCAAATACTGCGTCGACCTGAAAGGCGGGAACATAGGATTCAGGTACATACTCAAAGTTGCCAACGACTTTGCCGCAAGGGGGCTCACGACCGTTTCGAAAATAGAAAAAGAACTGTCCGACTACTCTTTGCGGTCGGGCGATATAAGGGAAATAACCGACGTCGTGTCGCCGTCTTCGAAACCCGAAATAGAAGATCTCAATCTCTACAAAAAGTGGACGAAAGAAATGTCGTTTGACAAAGATACGATAATTTTCGTAGCGAAAACGGCAAAGATCCGCTCTATGCAAAAACTCGATCGCGAACTCGGCATTCTCTACTCCGGCAAGAAATTTTCCGTACAGGAAATAGAAAAATATTACGCCGAAAAATCGAAGATAAACGACCTTGCAAGAAAGATAACGAGATCGCTTTCGGTCTACGTCGAAGTCATCGACCCCGTCGTTGAAACTTACGTCGTGCCGTGGCTCAATAAAGGATACGGAAACGACGAACTGCTCTTTATCGCGGATTTTTGTTTCAAGCGCAACAGGCGATCTCTCGAAGATATGAACGACGCGGTGAATAAACTGTATAAAAACGGTCTTATAACCCTTTCGTCGATAGCGGAATACATAAAAGGCATAGGAAAAGACGACGAATTTATCAAATCACTGCTTCAAATCACCGGACTTTCGAGAAGACCGACGGAGTGGGACAGAGAGAGCCTGAAAACTTGGCGTTCCTGGAATTTCTCCGACGAGATGATAACCGAAGCGGCGAAGATTTCGGCGGGAAAAAGCAATCCCGTTTCATATATAAACGCCGTTCTTTCCGGCTGGAAATCGCAAAACGTATTCACTCCCGACAAGATCGTCTCTTTCGGCAACGTCGGGCAAAACTCTTCTTCATCAGCGATACGCTCGCGCAGTTATTCGAAAACCGAACTCGAAGCGATAATCGACAACTTCGACAGTATAGATTTGTAGGATATAGGTGTAAAACATGATTTACGGTAACAATATCCTGAGAGAAATAGAAGCGGAATACGCCGAAAGGCGCAGGGCGGCAAACGAAAAAGCCGACCACTACAAAAACATACTGCTCGGCGATCCGTATTTCTCAGCCGAGTTAAAGGCGTATAAAACCGCAAAATTCGAAGCGACGAAAGCGGAATATCTCAAAGATAAGTCCGCTCTCGATAATGCCCTTAAAGAAAAGACTCTACACGGGAAAAATATTAAAAAAATACAATACGTATACGGTATTTCGAGCGAAATGCTTAAACCCGACTACCGCTGCAAAGAGTGCGGCGACACGGGAAAAACGGAAGACGGAAAGAGATGTCGGTGCTTTTATAAAACGGCGTTCGAAATAACTCTCGCAAGTCTCGGAATAGAGAAAAAAGATACGGCGAAATTCGAAGACTCCAAATATCCCGACAAGAACAATCTCGGGAAGATATATGAAAAACTCAAAGCCTACTGCGACAAATTCGGTCGCGGAAGCAAAAATATAGTATTCTCCGGGAACGTCGGCACGGGAAAGAGCCGCGCGACCGAATGCATAGTATCCGAACTTATCGGCAAAGGCTTTAACGTTGTATTTCTTTCCGCAATGGAACTGAACGCGGTGCTATTGAAATACCACACCGCCCCGATCGAAGAAAAAGGTCTTTATCTCGAAATTCTTACCGATTGCGACCTGCTCGCGATAGACGATCTCGGAACGGAACCGCCGCTTAAAAACGTCACTCTCGAATATCTCCTGCTTATAATAAGCGAAAGAGAACTTAAAGATATGCCTTTTATAATCACTACTAACCTTTCCCCCGAACAACTTCTCGAAAAATACGGCGATAGGATATTTTCGAGAATAAACGACAAGAAAAAAGGCGTACATATAAAGATCGACGGCGACGATTTACGGCTCATCAAATAAAAAAAGGCTTGTTGCAAAAGCGACAAGCCTTTATTTTTTTAGATTTAATCGTATTGATTTTCGTCGAGAATACGTATAAACTCTTTGAGAGCGAACGAATAGTTGGGAATATCCTTCGCTATTACCACGCCGAGATACCTTACCGGAAGGGCGGGTACGACCTTTATCTCGAAGAGTTCTTTTTTCTTCAACTGCTCCAAAATGTATCTTCTCGGAATACACGCTATGCCGAGCCCCGTCTTAGCCATCTCTATAAGCATTTCTACACTGCTCACTTCGAATTCGGGAGTTATGGCGCCGCTCATAGA
>CAMNIW010000040.1 GCA_946540675.1 uncultured Clostridia bacterium
CCGAGCCGACATCCCCGTATCTTCCGAGACGGAAACCCCGATAGAGAACTTTCCCGAAATACGGCTGCTTATAGATATACTCGAACTCATAGCGTTTTACGCCGACGACGTGCCGCTCGCTTCGGTGCTTTTAAGCCCGATAGGAAAACTGACCAACTCCGATCTCGCGGAGATACGCCGCCACACGCCGAGAAAACGGCGCGACAATTCCACGACCTTTCTCGGAGCGGTAAAGGCGTACGAAGAGTCGGGCGAAAACAGGGAAATACGAGAAAAACTCGCGGCGTTTGAAACATATTTCGAAAAGATACGGCTTTTGTCCGAATTTACGGGCGCGGGAGAACTGCTCGCGCGGATAATAACCGAAAACGGACTCGATCTCGAAGCGGCGGGCAAAACGCGCGGCGCGCAAAGGCTGGCGAGAATGGAACGCTTTATCGCGGAGAGCGAAAGAGACGGCAAAAAACTCACGGTAAACGAATTTCTAGCAAGGCTCGAAACGGCGCTGAAAAACGTCGCGATGAGCGAAACGGGTACCGAAAACTCGGTAAAAGTGATGACTATGCACTCTTCCAAGGGGCTCGAATTCCCCATAGTCATACTCGCGGACATAGACAAGACGTTCAGTTCGCAGGACGTAAGGGTCGAAATGATGAAAGAGCGTTCGCTCGGAATAGCGGTAAAGGCGTTTGACGAAGAGTCGATGTCTTCGCTCGAAACGATATCGCGGACGTATTTCAGGGAAAAACTCAGGCTCAACGCGATAACCGAAGAAGCACGGCTTTTCTACGTCGCCATGACTCGTGCGGAAGACAGGCTCCATCTCGTCACGACCACCCCCGTCGAACAAAAAAAGAAAAAAGTCATACTCGCAAGAAAAATTCAGGACTTTGTCTGCGCGGCGGATATGAGCGTCGCCGAATACCGCGAAGAAGACGTCGCCGCCGAATACGAAGAACGGGAAGTCCGCACGGTATACGTCGGAAAGGGGCGAGACTCGCTGACTAAAAAGATACTCGGCAATCTCTCGTTTTCATACCCGTACGCGGCGGACACGACCACCCCCTTAAAAAGCGCGGTAACGCGGATAGTCGCGGAAGAGTCCGCGCCGCTGTATCCGACTTTTCCCGAAGAAACCGAAAAGTCTTACCGCGGCGACTTCGCCGAAAGGGGCACGGCGTATCACAGATTTCTGGAACTTCACGACTTTTCCAGGTCCGACGCGGAAAGAGAACTCAAAGAGTTCCTTGAAAAAGGGCTCGTTTCAAAATCTCAAATCGCCCTGCTCGACGTAAAACTGCTCGAAAAAATAATAACGTTACCTGTTTTTTCGGAACTGAAAGATTTCTCCCTTTATCGCGAACAGCCGTTTATCGCTCCGTTTTCTTCTTCGGAAGTGTACGGAAAAGACGGCGGCGAAATACTCGTACAGGGCGTTATCGACCTTCTCGCGGTGTCAAAAGACGGCAAAGACGCCGTGATAGTAGACTATAAGATGTCCGGCAAAGACGCCGAGACTCTCAAAAGGGTCTACTCTTCACAACTCTCTTTATATAAAGCGGCGGTAAAACGCTCGCTTCCGATAGAAAACGTAAAAACCGTGCTGCTCAACGTGCGCACGGGAGAACAAATTGAATTGACGGTGAACATCTGATGTGGAAATCTCTCGGCTCAAAAATCAAAGAATCGCTTTTTTCGGTACTGCCCGTCGCGCTTATAGTGCTTGCGATGTCGTTTACCCCGCTCGTCGACTTTACGACGACCGAAACGATAGTCTTTTCGGTTTCGTCCGTACTGCTGATACTCGGTATAGGACTTTTCAATCTCGGAGCGGATCTCGCGATGACCCCGATGGGCGAACACGTGGGCGTCGGTCTTACCAAGTCCAAAAAACTCGTCGTACTTTTGTCGGTGAGTTTCGTTCTCGGCGTTTTTATAACGATAGCCGAACCCGATCTGTCGGTGCTCGCTTCGCAAGTGCAAGACGTAATGAACGGAACCGCGCTGATAATAACGGTGGGCGTGGGCGTAGGCGCGTTTTTGCTCTTCGCCGTCGTAAAGATCGTTCTTAAACACGACCTTACCCCCCTTCTTCTCTTTTTCTATCTCGCGCTGTTCGCTCTTTGCTCGGTGCTGTTCGAAAACGGGAAAAAGGATTTTTTGCCGATGTCGTTCGACTCCGGCGGAGTTACCACGGGACCTATAACCGTGCCCTTTATAATGGCTCTCGGCGTCGGCATAGCGACGACTGTCGGCGGCAAAAACGCAAAGGAAAACAGTTTCGGGCTTATCGCACTTTGTTCGATAGGTCCCATTATCGCGGTTATGGCTTTTTCGCTCACGTCGAGCGGCTCTCTCGACTACAATCCCCCCGATTACTCGGTGGAAGCGGGACTCGGCGACGCCCTTCCGCGGCTTATCCTTTCGATAACGGGCGAAGTGGCAAAATCCTTGGGACTTATAATATGTTTCTTCTTTATACTGCAATTCGCGGTGCTTCGCCTTCCAAAAAAGAAGATCATTCAGATACTGATAGGCATCATATATACTTTCGTCGGTCTCGTCGTGTTTTTGACCGCGGTAACGGTAGGATTTATGCCGATAGGATATAAACTCGGCAAATCGCTCGCGGAAAAGAGCGACGCTCTCATCATAGCGTTCGCTTTCGTGATAGGCGCGGTGGTCGTTCTCGCGGAGCCCGCCGTCCACGTCCTTAACAAACAGGTAGAAGAGATAACTTCGGGCGCGGTTTCCAAAAAACAAATGCTCATCGCCCTTTCTCTCGGCGTCGGCGTGTCGATAGGTCTTTCGGTCATAAGGATAATATTCGGGTTTTCCCTTCTCTACTACCTTATCCCCGGATATCTGATATCTCTCGGACTTTCGTTCTTCGTTCCTAAACTCTACACGTCGATAGCCTTCGACTCCGGCGGAGTGGCGAGCGGTCCGCTCACTTCGAGTTTTATCCTGCCGATGGCGATAGGCGCGTGCGTGGCGACTCAGGGTCCGGCGAAAGTGATGAGCCTTGCTTTCGGGGTGGTCGCGATGGTCGCGATGACTCCGCTTATAACCATACAAACGCTCGGTTTCAGAGCGGTCGTCGCAAAGAAGAGCAAAGAAAGCCTTATGATAAGGAGGATAATCTCCAAAGACGACGAACAGATAATATATTTTTGACGGGGGTGCGCAAATGTCTGACGATAACGAAATAAAAAAGACCGCAAAGCGGCAAAAAGAGCAAAAGACGACAAACCTTTCACCGATAAAACTCGAACTCGTCGTAACGGTGGTGGAAAAGAAAAAAGCCGATTTCTACGCCGACCTGATACAGTCTTTCGGCGCGAACGTCCAGATAAAAGTGCTTTCTAAAGGCACGGCGAGCGAAAGCGTGCTCGACTATCTCGGACTTGCGGAAACCGATAAAATAACGCTTTTCAGCGTGGTGAGAAAGGACAAGATAAAACCGCTTATGGAAACTCTCGAAGAGAAGTTCCGCACGATAAAAAAGGGGCGGGGAATATCCGCCGTCGTGCCGCTTTCGAGCGTTATAGGCAAACTCGCGTTCGGCTTTTTGTCGGGCGAACAAAGAATGATAGAAGGTGATTAAAATGGGCGAACACACTCACGAAATGGTATTTTGCATAATAAACTCGGGATTTTCCGAAACGGTAATGGACGCGGCGAAAGAAGCCGGCGCGCGCGGCGGAACGGTTATGTCCGGCCACGGCACGGCGAATAAGGAAGCCGAAGAAAAATTCGGGATCCCCATACAGTCCGACAAAGAAATACTTATGATAATCGTCAAAAAGGAATTGAAAGACGACGTTCTCTCCGCGATATACAAGGTCGCGGGGGTGGACTCTCCGAGCCGCGGAATAGTCTTTTCTCTTCCCGTTTCGGCGACCGCGGGAATAAAGGACTGAAAATTTCCGTAAAAAAGGACGGGCGCGACGCGCCCGTCCGCTCTTCTTCGCTCTTTCCGTATCCCTTTATTCTTCGAGAAGGGACAGCGAGAAATCTATCCTTTTAAGAGTTTCTTCCCTGCCGAGAAGAGAAGCCATTTCGGTCGCTCCGCCGGGAGTAACGCCCTGTCCCGTTATCGCGATGCGCATCACCCAGAATATCGCGCCCGCCTTTATGCCTTCTTCGGCGCACTTGCCGGATATATATTCGTAGAGCGAATCGTTGTCGAACGAAGGCACTTCTTCCGCATACTTGCGGATCCTTGGCAAAAGTTCTTTCGCGACGGCGGCGTTCGTCTTGTTCTTCTTGTTGTCGAAAAGGGAAAGGTCGTATTTTTCCATAGACGCGAGCCAGTCTATCTTTTCGGGTATTTCGCCCAAAACTTCCGTCCTGCCGTGGAGAAGTTTGGCTATCTTTTTAAGGTCGTAAAGCCCGTTTACTTTCGACTGTTCGAGATAAGGTCTCGCGACTTCGTAAAACTCTTCGTCGGAAAGTTCCCTTATGTACTCGCCGTTGAGCCAGCGGAGTTTCACTTCGTCGAATATGGACGGCGAACGGGATATTCCGTCGAGCGAGAAAAGGTCTACCATCTCGGAAAGGGTCATCTTTTCTATATTGTTCTTGGGCGCCCAGCCGAGAAGCGCGACGTAGTTGATTATGGCTTCTTTGAGATAGCCTTTTTTAACGAAGTCGTCGAAGTTGGCGTCGCCGTAACGCTTAGAGAGTTTTCTCGTGGCGTCTTTCATTATGGTCGGCAGGTGTATATACTTGGGTCTTTCCCAGCCGAACGCGTCGTACATAAGATTGTATTTCGGTGTGGAAGACAGATATTCCGTTCCCCTTATGACGTGAGTTATGCCCATAAGGTGATCGTCTATGACGTTGGCGAAGTTATACGTCGGCATACCGTCGCTCTTTATCAATATATTGTCTTCGAGTTCGGAATAATCGACGTTTATCGTGCCGTATATCATATCTTCGTAAGAACTTACGCCTTCGGTCGGAATGTTTTGCCTTATGACGTAAGGTTCGCCGGCGGCGAGCCGTCTTTCGACTTCTTCCTTGGAAAGGTGCAGGCAGTGTTTGTCGTATTTCCTGTTGCCGTTCTCGTCGGTCAGACTTTCCAGCCTTTCTTTTGAACAAAAACAATAGTACGCTCCGCCGAGCTCGATAAGTTTTTCGGCGTATTTTTTATAAATCTCTTTTCTCTCGCTCTGAACGTACGGACCGTAATCTCCGCCTATGTCCGGGCCTTCGTCGTATATAAGTCCGCTTTCGCGCAGCGAACTGTAAATGAGATCGACCGCCCCTTCGACGAATCTCTGCTGATCGGTGTCTTCTATCCTGAGTATAAAATCTCCGCCGTTGTGTTTTGCGTAAAGATACGCATAAAGAGCCGTTCTGAGTCCGCCGAGATGCATAAATCCCGTCGGACTCGGAGCAAATCTCGTCCTTACCTTTGCCATTTTTGTCTCCTTTTATAAAAAATATCGCAAAATTTCGTTTTTCTTTTCTTATTTATTATACACTTTTTTTATTTTGTGGTAAAATAAAATAAGTAGAAGTGAGAAAATTTATGCATAATTATTTTGAAGAAATAAAGAAATCTCTCAAAAAACTTATATCCATACCGTCGGTGGAAGGAAAACCCGACGGCGATAAACCTTTCGGCAAAGACGTGTACGACGCTTTGGACTATACCCTTTCGCTCGCGCAAAGTCTCGGCTTCGAAACGGTAAACTACGACAACTACATAGGCGAAGCCGTCTACGGCGAAGGAGAAGATCTCGCGATACTCGTCCATCTCGACGTGGTGCCCGCGGGCAAACTTTCAGAGTGGAAACATCCGCCTTTCTCCGCGACCGAAGAAAACGGCCGCATATACGGCAGGGGCGCGATGGACGACAAGGGCCCCGCGATAACGTGCCTTTACGCGATGAAGGCTCTTAAAGACCAAGGCTTTGTACCCAAAAAGAAGATCAAACTCATTTTCGGCTGTAACGAAGAGTCGGGCTGGAAATGCATCGAACACTACAAAAAGGTCGCCAAATTCCCCGACTACGGCTTTTCGCCCGACGCGGACTTCCCCGTTTTGTACGCCGAGAAAGGAATACTCCACGTCGAGTTTTCTTTCCCCGTTCCCGAAAAGATAGCCTTCCTTAAAGGCGGCGACAGGGTGAATATGGTGTGCGACAGGGTTGAAGCGGTAGCGCCCTTCGACCGAAAAGCCGCGGAAAAATACGGCGTAAAGACAGAAAACGGAAAACTCGTCACTCTCGGAAAATCGGCTCACGGATCCACTCCCGAAAAAGGCGTCAACGCCCTTCGTCCGATGCTCGCTTATCTCGAAGAAGCGGCGGGACTTCCCGAAACGGCGAGAAAATATCTCTTCGACGACGCGCTGTCGCTGAAATCCCTTTCGGACGACACAGGACATCTTACGATGAGCCCCGACGTAGCCGAAATAAGAGACGGAAAACTCTTTATAACGGTAGACTTCCGCTACCCGTCCACGGCAGACGGTCAAAAAATTCTCGATTCGCTTAAACAGATCTCGGACTATACGGTCATCTCGCACCAACTTCCGCTGTATAACGACAAGAACGGCTTTTTGATACAAACTCTCCTTTCGGTATACAACGAAACGACGGGCGAACACGCCGAACCGATAGCGATCGGCGGCGGAACTTACGCGAGAGCGCTTAAAGAAGGCACGGCTTTCGGTCCGCAAATGGCAGGCGAAGAAGAAACCATACACCAACCGAACGAATACGTGACCGAAGAAAATCTCCGCTTGCAGTTCATAATGTACAAAGAAGCGATCAGACGCCTTTCGGAATAATATGATAGAGAGCAATATTCCCCCGTTTTTGAAAAACGTTTCGTGCGCGGTCACGGGACACAGGATACTCGGCAAAGATTTCGACAAAGATATCCTTATCCGCGATCTCGGATACGTAAGGTCAAAGGGGTTTAACGTGTTTCTTTGCGGAATGGCTCTCGGTTTTGACGCGGAGTGTTTCCGCGCGCTCGAAGAAATGCGGAAAAACGACCCCGAAATAAAGATAGCGGCGGTCGTTCCCTGCGCCGATCAGGAAGAACGCTTCCCCGAAAAGGACGCCGAAGAACACGGGAGAATGATCCTTTCCGCGGATTTCGTCGCAAGGGAAACGCGGGATTACTTCCGCGGCTGTATGCTTAAACGAAACGACTTTCTCGTAGATAATTGCTCCGTCTTGTACGCATACTATCTCGGACGGAAAAAAAGCGGCACTTATTATACGATGAAAAAAGCCGAGCGCGACAAGGTGGAAACTCTTTTCTACGGAATATCCGTTTCCGCGCGGTAACGCGCCATTATCGATATGAACAAAAACGTTTACGTCTTTTTGTGCGGAACGAAGACAAAAGTTTCGCGTCTCGTACAATTTTTCACTTGTCGGTATTTATCTCATTCCGCGTTGAGTCTCGACGACAAATTCGACAATATGTATACCTTCGGGCGATTTACCTTAAAGGCTTTTCCGTCGGGTTTCAACGTCGAAGACATACGCAAGAACATATTGAAAAAACACGAAGACTGCAAGTGTAAAGTCCTTCGGCTCAGCGTTACCGAAGAACAGTTCGACGGAATAAAAAACGAAATAGAAAAATATAATGCGGAACGGGAAAAATACAAGTACGCCGTCGCGGGCGTGGTCTTATGTTTTTTCCGCATCCCCGCACGGTTCAGATACAGGCGTTTTTGCTCGCAGTTCGTCGCGGACGTGCTGACGGACGGAGCGGGAATAAAAATGCCGAGAAAACCTGCGCTTATGCGCCCTAACGACTTTACCGCGCTTGAAGGAGCCGAAGTCGTCTTTGAAGGAACTATTAAAGGCTTAGCGTTAAAAACGGACGAAAGTCCGAGACAACAGGAGGATACATTATGAAAAGATCAGCACTCATTGCGGTAGTTCTTTCGCTGGTAATAGCGATATTCTCGTTTGCGTCCTGCGGACAACAGCAAACCGAGCAGTATGCGACGAAAGACACCGCCAACTACAAAGCGGTCGAAAACGAAGCTTTTGCGGAGCAACTCACTAAGATCGACCCCGAAAAGGCCGTCGATACTAAAACGGGAGTTTCCGCACACGTTAAATCGGGCATTCGTCTTACCGTCGACTACAAAGACGCCAAGGCGAACGTAGGCAACGACTCGACCGTAAAACTCATCGTCACCACGACCGATGAAAACAGCGACGTCGCCGCGGAAATCGATTCCGTTACCGACGTAAAAATCGATAAGGGAATAATCGACCTTATCGCGATGATGAACGGCGGAACCGCTCCTTTGGACGAAAGCGTCGACGTCTCGATGAAAAACAACTTATATCTTAAAGACAACGTTCTTTACGGCGAAGGCAAGACCGTCCGCGGAAACGTAGTCGAACTCATCAAAAAACTCGCGGGAAAAGACTTCAAGGCGGAAGACGAAGAAACCGCTTCTCTCGTCACCAACGGAAAATTCTACTATGAACTCTCGATGGAAGACGTTATGAAACTCGTAGCGGGTCTTCCCATCCCCGAAGAAATGAAAGGCGGCTTCAACATCGGCGGTGAAGGAGAAATCGACGTTTCTTACGACCCGACCGATCCCGACGAAGAGCCCGTAGACGAAGACCCGACCGGCGCGGAAGAAGAACCCGAACAAGAATCCGAAAATAAATTCGTGCTCGACGAAGAAACCGTCGCCAAGTTTATGGAGACCGTTAAAAATCTCTCTCTCAAACTCGAAATGGACGTTTCTTCTACCGTAAGTCTCAGAATTTCCACTACCGAAGAGACCGCGGCAAAGGCAAAGGCAGCGCTTGCGGCGTCTTTTGCGGATTCCCAGCTTTTCAGCAGTCTTTCCGCTCAGATAGCGGCTATGGATTTTGCCAAACTCGACGGAAGCCTTGCCGTAAAATTCGACGCGGAAGGCAAACTCACCGCCGTATTCTTCAACCTTGAAATCAAGATCGGCGTACCGATGGGCGCTACCGCGGAAGACAAAGTTATGATAGGTCTTTCCGTCAACGAAATAGTAAATCTCGCGCCCGTTACCATCAACGCGCCCGCTTCTAAGGACGGCTACACTCAAATAAAGCCCGAAGAGACCGAAGAAGAAGTCGTCGTCGACGGAGAATAATCTGAAAACGGCTTTTCCGTAAAGAAACCGAAAAGCCGTAACTCGTCGCTTTTCAACGGTAAATAGCGACAACTAAATATTAAACAAAGCCCGCTGTGTTTTGAAGACACAGCGGGCTTAACTTTTGTTT
>CAMNIW010000041.1 GCA_946540675.1 uncultured Clostridia bacterium
CGCTTAATACCTTTTTTATAACCTTGCTCTGCTTCATACCGTTTCTCCTTTTTTTTATTTATTTCCCCACCGCTATATAACCGTTGTCATTTAACGCGGGTCGTTTGTCTATTGTCATTATGAGCCTGCATAGCAGGCGTGATAATCTACTACGGTCTATTGTCGGTTCTATGTCGCTACTATAATCAGAGATTGCCACGTCAGACTTCGTCTTCCTCGCAATGACGGTTAGTTGTTGCGGACATTGATTGCCATACCCCGCAAGCGGGGTCCCTGTCAAAAATATTCGCCTTGCGGCGGACATTGACAGAATGACGAAAAAAAATATTTTTATTGTCATTCAGAGCGAAGCGAAGAATCTCATCGGGATTGAGTACAGTAAACGCTTGAAATATAGCGACGTAAAGCATTTACACGCTGAGATTGCCACGCACGGTTTCACCGCGCTCGCAATGACAATGAAACAAACCGCTTCGCGAACATTGACGCAATGACAGGTAAAAACATTGGTGCAATGACAATGAAACAAACCGCTTCGCGGACGTCGGCGCAATTACGGGGAGAATTTATTTTTATTATCCCGATATCCATAATATTTTTTTAGATTATACCATACCGAAAAATATGCTGTCAATAGGCGGAAAATAAATCATAATATTTATTTTGTTTATACCTGATATAAGTTGTGATTATATCGCCAAACAAAAAATATGCGACAAATTATTCGACTTACGACGCTTTAATCGGTTGCAAAATTTTTCGTCCTGTTGTAAAATATATGTGCTGTGCTAGGTGGGGAGTTAGCGGTGCCCTGTACTTGCAATCCGCTATAGCAAGGCTGAACGATTCCCTCGGCTCGCCGTATGGTTGGCTGCGTGCGATAAGGCGTGTTGATAACAAGGTCTTATGCAACGGGCAGCCGCGAACCGTGTCAGGATAGGAATATAGCAGCACTAAACGGTGTCGTCCGTGTGCCATAAGGTTGCTTTGCGGGAGCGACCTGTCGCATTAACGCTTCGGTACGACTTGTCAAAGGAATATGCACAGTTTTTCGAAAAACCGCGGTCGGACAGTTCCGACCGCATTTTTATTCGGGGCTTCGATTGACAAATCCCGCGAATAATACTATACTTTATCTATGCTGCAAGACAATCTTAAAAGGATATTCGACGAGATAGCAAACGGCAACAATCTCGGAGAAAAAACAGAACTCGTCGGGGCGACTAAATTCGTCGATATAGACCGCGTAAACCAAGCGATCTCGGCGGGGCTTTCTCACGTCGGGGAAAACAGGGCGCAGGAATTCCGCGACAAGTATCCCCTGTATCTTCCCGCGACAAAACACTTTATCGGGACGATTCAGCAAAACAAACTCAAATACATAGTCGGCAAAGCCGATATAATAGATTCGGTTTCTTCCGAAGACGTGCTTTTGTCGATATCTTCCGCGGCGCAAAAACTCGGAACGCGGCAAAAAATAATGATAGAGATAAACGCCGGCGAAGAAGCGAGCAAGAGCGGAGCGACTTTTTATACGGCGAACGAACTTTTCGCAAGAACTTTCGACCTTCCGTCCGTGCAGGTCGTCGGGATAATGGGAATGCTTCCCGAAACGGACGACGAAAAAGCGCTTGCGCGTCTTACGGCAAAACTCCGCGATTTTTACGAAAACGCAAAGAAAAAAGAAGACGGTATAAAATATTTGTCCGTCGGTATGTCTTCCGACTATAAAATCGCGATAAAAAACGGAAGCAATATGATACGGCTCGGCACCGCGATATTCGGGCCGAGATAACGGGGGGAGTATGGGATTATTTGATTTTTTGACCAAAAAAAAGACTAAGGAACGGCCTGCCGAAGAAAGGGCGGAAGAGCGGCAGCCCGAACGCGCGGTAAACCCGGGAAATATCCGAAAGTTTACCCCTAACTCCTTTGAAGACGTTCAAAACATAATAGATTATCTCTGCTCGGGGCGTCCGGCGATAGTGGTATTGTCGCACGTAAGGGAAAACACCGCACAAAGGGTGATAGACCTGCTTACGGGCGCGACGTACGCGATAAACGGAAACCTGAGCGAAGTGGAAAAGGATATTTACATTTTCACGCCCGACGGCGTAAGGATAGGACAATAATATGGAAGAAAAGAAAACTTTGTTCTCGGCGGTACAGCCGAGCGGCGTTATGACTCTCGGCAACTATCTCGGCGCGATAAAGAACTGGAAGTCGATGATAGACGACTACGACTGCATTTACTCCATCGCAGACCTGCACACGCTTACCGTAAAACAGGTCCCCGCGGATCTCCGCGCGCACACTTACGAACTCGCCGCACTCTACATAGCCTGCGGACTCGATCCCGAAAAATGCGTATTGTTCGTTCAGTCGCACGTGCCCGCGCACGCCGAACTCACCTGGATACTCAACACTATGACCTATCCCGGAGAACTTCAACGTATGACGCAGTTCAAGGACAAAAGCCTTAAACACGCCGACAACGTGAATATGGGACTTATGGACTATCCCGTACTTATGGCGGCGGACATACTTCTATACAACACCGAAGTCGTACCCGTCGGCATAGACCAGAAACAGCATCTCGAAATAGCGCGCGACCTTGCCGTACGCTTCAACAACCGCTACTCCGAAACTTTCAAAGTGCCCGAACCTTATATCGGCAAAGTCGGAGCAAAGATAATGAGCCTGCAAGACCCGACGAAGAAAATGAGCAAGTCGGACGAAAACGCAAACGCATTTATCTCGCTCGACGACGACCGCGACGCGATAATAAGAAAGTTCAGAAGAGCCGTGACCGACAGCGACGGAAGAATAATCGCCGCGGAAGATAAACCGGGGATAACCAACCTGCTCTCGATATACGGCGCGGTTACGGGAAAGACGATAGCCGAAGCCGAAAAGGAATTCGAAGGCAAAGGCTACGGCGACTTCAAGAGCGCGGTGGGAGAGACTGTCGCAGACCTTATCGGACCCATACGCGAAGAAAAAGACAGGATACTGAAAGACAAGGAGTTTTTGGACGGAGTGTTCCGCTCCGGCGCCGAAAAAGCCGAACGGATAGCGAATAAAACTCTTGCTAAAGTATACAGGAAAGTCGGACTTGTACAAAGGATGAGATAAAATAAATTGCCGCGGTCGGAAGTTTTCCGACCGCGGTTTTATATGGTCTTTATTATGACGCTTTTGCACATCACTTCGGAATACGAAAAACTCGTCTTTGCGAGAGTTTCGCCGTAAGGCTCCACGGTAAAGAGCGCGGGATATACGTTGGTGATCTTCGCCTTATAAGAGACATACTTGTTGCGTCCGAGATTTACCTTTACGGCAACGTCTTTGTTAAGGCTGTTTCTTATAGCGTTTTTTATGCGGTTGATGTCGCCGGAAGTCTTTATCATACGGCAAATTATTGCCCTTTTGACGAAAAATAAACGCCGACGGCAAAATCGCCGTCGGCGCAACGTTAAAAGTCGTCTTCGTCGTCCTTTTCTTCTTCGTCGTCTTCGTCTTCTTCGTCGTCGACGTCTTCGCCGTCGTACTCTTCAAAGTCGAAGTCGTCTTCGTCGTCGCGGACTTCGTCGTCGTAATAATTCTCTTCTTCCTCTTCTTCGTCTTCGAAAAATTCTTTGGCTTCGTCTTCTTCGAGTTGAGAGAGAAGTATGTCTTCTTCTTCGTTGCCCTTGTTGCTTATGGCTTCCTTCTCGTCTTCGTCGAGATAGTTTCTCCACTCTTCGTCGTTATCCGGATCGTCGGTGTCGGGCTCCACGTCGGACTTGTCGGATCTCTCTTCCCTGCACTCGTCGCACATTTCGGCGTCGGCGTCCATAAAGTTTCGCTTGCATATCGGGCAAAGCACCTGATCGCCGTCGTCGTCGCCGTCGAACACGGCAAACTTTATCTGCGGACCGATTTTCAGTTCGGCCTTGCAGACGTCGCAATACTTCTCCCCTTCAAGCATATAATTGAGATCGCATCTCGGACATTTTACGTATCCCATACATTTTCTCCTTGCCGTCATTATATACTATGTAAACGGCGCGTCGGGAGTACTATCACCTTGCGGACGCTTCTCCCGACCTTTCAATCGCGCATTTATTATATGCATTATAGCGGGATTTGTAAACTGTTTATCGGCTGTTTTTTGCCGATTTTCAAAATTTTTTTATTTTCCGATCTCCGACTTGCCGAAACAAGGACAAAAAACCGCCTTCGTTTGCAGGTTTTTATCCTTCCGACGCTTCGTAAAACACCGAAAAATCATTTTTTTCGGAGTTTACACACAAAAAAGTTGATTTATGACGATTTAAGTAATATAATATTTTCATTATTATACTATGATGAATCTTGCGAACAAAAAAAGAATACTCATACAAAAAATAAGCGTTGCGATAGCGGCGACGCTATGTTTCGTATGCGCCGCTTTATTCGGCATAGAGTCGCGCAGGATAAAGCGTAATCAGGACGTCATTATCGGCAGGTATTCCGAATACACGGTATACGCAAGGGTCTCCGATCTGATGAAAAAAGGCTCGGACACCCTTACCGAACAGGCGCGTTTGTACGTCTTTACGGGCGAAACGAAATTTATGGATGGATATTTCACCGAATCCGACATGACCGGAAGTCGGGAAAAAGCCGTGAATATGCTCGCTCCGCCATTTAATGACAGATACGGCGCGAAAGAAAAACTCGAAAATATAATCGGGGAATCGGTATCCCTTATGGACACCGAATACAGGGCGATGAAACTCGTATATCTCTCCGGCGGAGCGGCGGAAGCCGACGCCCCGTACGAAAAGATACGTTCTTTCGCCCTTACCGACGAAGAAAAATCTTTGACCGCCGAACAGATGAAACAACGGGCGGAATCTCTTTTGTACGACGAAAATTACCGAACGGCAAAGCGCAGTATCATTTCCAAGACGGAAGCGCTTTTGAACGAATTGCTCGAAAACACCAACGACGACCTTAAAACTCTCAACGACCGCCAGTCGCGCGACACTTCTTTCCAACAGGTGGTTTTAGGACTGTTTATGCTGTCGGTCATAGTGTTGTCGTTGCTCATCGTGCTCGACTCCAAGGACGAAATACGCCGCTCGCGCAAACTCAAAGACGCCGAGACCTACTCCGCCGCGTTGAACGAAAAACTCGTCGAAGTCGAGAAGATCGCCAAAGTCGACCCCCTTACGGGCATAAACAACGTAACCGCATATATAGAAAAACTCAACGGACTTAAAGATTCTTTGCCGAAAAATTTCGCGATCGTCGCTCTCGATATAAACAACCTTAAAGGTATGAACGATTCTTTCGGCCACGACGCGGGCAACAAATACATTCAAAACTGCTGCGAAGTGTTCGTCGGCGTTTTCGACAAAGACTGCGTTTACAGGGTCGGCGGCGACGAATTTGCCGTGATAATAGAAGACGAACAACTTTTCGGCATAAAAGCGCTTATGTCGAAACTCAGACGAGCGGCGGCGAAAGCCGAGAAATATTCCGACGTAAATTCGGGTTACGCGAGTTTTTCTTACGGTCTCGCCATATACGACCCCGACAAACACAAGACCGTCGAAGACGTGATTAAACTTGCCGACGAGAAAATGTACGAATATAAGCGCACTGTAAAATCGTGATATAAAAGGGCGACCGCGAAATTTTCGCGGTCGCTTTTTTATCGGCAAAAAAACGGGAGCCGCCGAACTATGCGACGCCCCCTTGTCGACAAAAACGGGAGCCGCCGAACTATGCGACGCCCCCTTGTCGACAAAAACGGAAGCCGCAGAGCCGTGCGGCAACCCCTGCGTAAAAATCCGCGGGCGTGCGGATATTTCCGAACGCCCGCTGTCTTTTCTTTAACTTAAATACAACGCAAGGTAAACGTTGCCGTCCTTGTCTTTGCTTTGACTTGTCGCCGAGCACTTACCGCCGACGGAGCTTAGCCAAAGATTTATCTTTCCGCTGTTTTCCTTTTTTATAAACACGTCTACGGTACAGCCGTTTTCGCCTATCGCACCCGCCTTTTCCCTTGCGTGGTCGACTATTTTTACGAGTTCTGCCGAACTGTCCGCGACGAGATCTTCGGTAGAAAGAAGCCTTGTAAACGTAATATGCTCGTACACGTTGTAATAGGTGTTCGCGACGCAGTCCTGATAATCGGTCGTCGGGTATCCCCTGTAAGCCTTTTCGGCGTCCGTCGTCATAAACGAACTGTAAGAAAATCTCTCTTTGCCGGAAGTGTGAACGTCGGCGTGCGTCGCGTCTACGACGTACCATACGCCGTTTACCTTTACTTTGTTCCAGGCGTGCATATTACCCGTCACGAATACCGCCGGAATATCTTCTATGCCTGCCATAAGTATCAGCGCTTTCGCATAACCTTCGCACACCGCTTTGCCCTTGTCGAACACACCTTCGAGATACCAGGAATCGTATTCGTTGGCGTTTTCTATCGAACCGGAATTGTCGGCGGCAAAATTGTCGTACTGAACGTTAAAGACCAGCCACTCGTATATCGCGCGGAGTTTGACGACGTCGGACATATCGTCGTCCACGATCTTTCTGAGCGTCGCTTTCGCCTTGTTATACATCCTTTCCGCGGGGGAACCGGCGACGCACTCCGGCTTATAGCCGTTTTGCACCGTCCAGCGGAGTTGTTCGCTGTTGTATACGTTCGGGATCGACTTGAAAGAATT
Organism: uncultured Clostridia bacterium; assembly: GCA_946540675.1. GTDB lineage: Bacteria > Bacillota > Clostridia > Christensenellales > Borkfalkiaceae > UBA10281. The sequence goes on from CAMNIW010000041.1 coordinate 6,705, forward strand.
TATCCCGAAGTCGTCGAAGTCTTCCGCGCGGGTCTCCGGCGCGGTCATTTTGAGCGCGTAGTCCACCTGCGGATCGACGTGCTCTTTTTCGGGATCGAGAGTCTTGGTCGCGAGTATCTCGCTGCCGCCGGACGTTATATAATACGAACCGCCGTTCCCGAGATAGGATATGCCGTACTGACAGTTGAGCATAAAGTGCGGTTCGGCGTTATATTCGTTGTTTGCCGCCTGAAATTCGTCTTTGAAAGCGGGCGCGTAGGTAAGAGTGAGTTGTACGTGTTCTTTTATCTCGTAAAAGTTGACGTAGGATATATACGCCTTTAATTCCTTTCTGCTTTTAAGGGTGAGCGCCTTGGACGTCTGCGCCGCTTTGAACGCCGAAAAATATGGGTAAAACGCGAGATGGTCGGGGAAAACGCCCTTTACGTGCGGCTCGTCGGGGTCGGCTATCGGGTCGGTAGTCGAACCGCCTTCAGGATCGGTCGTGGAACCCGAACCGCCTTCGGGATCGGTCGTCGAACCGGAGCCGCCTTCGGGGTCGGTAGTCGAGCCGGAGCCGCCTTCGGGATCGGTCGTGGAACCCGAACCGCCTTCAGGGTCGGTAGTCGAGCCGGAGCCGCCTTCAGGGTCGGTCGTAGAGCCCGAACCGCCTTCGGGGTCGGTAGTCGAGCCGGAGCCGCCTTCGGGGTCGGTCGTTTCGGCAGGATCTTCGAATACCACTCTGCCGCGACCGAGACCGCTGAGATCTATAAGTTCGCAGGAAACCGCCGAAAAGACGAGCGAAAAACACATTATGAAAGCCGCTATCGCGGACAATATTTTATTCAGTATTTTTTTCATATATTTTTACCGTTATTTCTATATATTACCGTTATTTCTATATATTTATAATATCACCGCACGCAAAAGTTGTCAAGCCGATAAAAAACAATTTGCTTGGGCGACGCGCCGTTTTTTACCCGTTTTCGCCGTGCTCGCCGCAAAAAAATCGGGATTTTTGTATAAAAAAACGCCTTGCCGTCGATAATAGCGGTACTATGGCAAACGTACTGATAATAGGCGGCGGTCTTTCGGGGCTGTCCGCCGGAATAACCGCACTTAAAAGCGGTCACTCCGTAACGATATGCGAATCTCACTCCGTCGTCGGCGGCAACCTTACCGGCTGGAAAAGGGGCGGTTATACGATAGACAACTGCGTACACTGGCTGACGGGCACCAACCCGAACTCTTCGGCGTATAAGACGTGGCAAGATCTCGGCGCGATAAAAAACGGCGTTTATATCCCCGATTCGCTCTTTACCTATAAGACGGACCGCGGAAAAATAACCCTTTTCTCGGACGCGAAAAAGTTTGAAAAAGAACTGCTCTTCGCCGCACCCGAAGACGAAGACGGTATACGCGAATTTCTCTCCGCCGTGAACGCCGTCCGCAAAATAACGGGAACGGGCGGCGAAAACTGCGACGAAAAGGGCGGAGCGTTTGATCTTATCCGCTCCGCGCCGCTGCTTATAAAATATCACTTTATGTCGACAAAAGAACTATCGGACAGGTTTTCTTCGGCTCTCCTGCGCGGATTTTTCCGCTCTCTTCTCGGCGACGGCTTTTCGGCGCTCGCTTTCGTGTTTGTCTGCGCGACGATAACGGGCAAAAACGGCGGACTGCCCATAGGCGGCTCGCTTGCCGCAGCCGGAAACGCGGCGGAGAGATTTACGGCTCTCGGCGGAGAACTTTTGCTCGGCAAAAAGGCGGTAAAGGTGAACGTCAGGAATAAAAAAGCCGTTTCGGCGGACTTTTCCGACGGCACGACCATATACGCCGACTACTTTATACTGACCCCCGATCCGAGCGCCGTGTTCGGTAAACTTATAGACGACAAGATGCCGCGAGCCTTCATAAAACTGTATAACAGCCCGAAATACGTCCGTTTTTCGAGTTTTCACTGCGCTTTCGCGTGCGAAATAAGCGACCTTTCTTTTAAGGGCGATCTTATAGTCGATGTGCCCGAAAAGCACAAAAAACTCCTGCGGTACGGGCAAATAGTCTTCCGCGAGTTTTCGCACGAAAGCGGCTTCGCGCCCGAAGGCATGACGGTCGTGCAGTCGATGGTTTTTTGCGACGAAAAGTACTGCAAAGAGTTTATTTCGCTCAAAAATTCTCCGCGAGAGTACGCCGAAAAGAAAAGACTGATCGCCGAAGCGGCGGCGGACATCCTGACCGAAAACTGCCCTGCTGCGCGCGGCAAACTTAAACTTATAGACGTTTGGACGCCTGCGACGTATAATCGCTACACGGGCGCGGAAACAGGCTCTTATATGAGTTTTACCATGCCGCCGAAGCGACTGCCCGTAAAGATAAGCCCGAAAATAAAAGGGATAAGAAACGCCTTTCTCGCAACTCAATGGCAACAGCCCCCGGGCGGACTCCCGAACGCCGCGGAAGTCGGAAGGCGCGCGGCAAAGGCGATAGACCAAGCCGAACGCTTTTCGCTCGGATACCCGACCGAAAGTCGGACGGCTCAAAACGTGTGAATTTATTAGGCTC
>CAMNIW010000042.1 GCA_946540675.1 uncultured Clostridia bacterium
CCGAAAAGTCGTCGTTTCGGATGATTTTTGCCGAGCGTGAGCGCAGACGTACTTGTCGTACTTCAAGCGAACGGTCGGTGAAAAGGGCTGAAACGCCGCCTTTTTCGGAAACTATTGATGAGATATGTTACACTTAAGATATTTTTCCACTATGTTTTTCATCTCGCCGTATTTTTTTATCATATCCTTGGCGAGAGCGAGTTGACACCTTGCCCTGTCGAGATTATGATCGGGGTAAGATATCCCGAAATATTTGTCGCCGTCTATGTAGTCGGTCAAAAACCTGAGTCCGCACTCTATGGTCATCGTTATCGCGCCGAGCGCGAGCGTGTCTTTTTCGTAATCCGTAAGCGTATCCCCGACCACGGGAACGAAACCTTTGACGAACGCTTCGTATTTGTCGAAGTCAAGCCCCGCTTTTTCGAGATCCTTTTCGTCTTCTTCGGCGGTGTTGGCGATAAACCTTATGGCGTCGCCGAAGTCGAATCCGATAAGCCCCGGCATTACCGTGTCGAGATCGAGCACGGCGAGATGCTCGAAGGTGTCTTTGTCGAAAAGGACGTTGTTGCACTTGGTGTCGTTGTGCGTGACTTTAAGCGGAAGTTTGCCCGCGCGCTGCATTTTGTACATTTCGCAAGCGGTATCTTCGAGCGCCGAATATTCGGCTATCTCCTTCTCTACGGACGCTCTCCTGCCGCTTTGATCCTTTGCTACCGAAGAATAAAAAGTACGGTATCTCATAACCGTATTGTGGAAATGCGGTATGGCTATGTGCAGTTCCTTTACGGGATAGTCCGCAAGATAGGTCTGAAACTCCCCGAAAGCCTTGCCCGTCTCTTCTATGACTTTGAGATTTTCGGTCGAATTGAAAGTAACGGAATCGTCTATATATCTCGAACATCTCCAAAATCCGCTCTCGTCTTCGTAATAATATTTCCCGTCCGTCGCCGTCGAAAAATGCAGCACGAGCCTTTTTGCCGAAACTCCTTCCGCCTTTATCTTGGCACGGATGTATTCGGTTATGTTGGATATGTTTTCCATCATGCTGACGGGTTCTTTGAAGACGTAGGTGTTTACCCTTTGAAGGATATAATCCTTTATCTCTCCGTCGCGGAAATAATAGACGACGTACGTCTGATTTATGTGTCCGTTTTCTATTTTTTTGAACGATCTGAACTCCCCTTTTACCGAGAATTTATCGCACAGTTCTTTGATTTTTTCGTTATTCATATTTTTCATCCGAACGCTATATTATATTCATTTTCCCCGCGTTTCGTGCTTCTATGATTAAAAATTATACCACATCGGAATGCGAATAGCAAGTTATAACCGACATTTTCCGCAAATAAAGTCGCGGAGTTGACTTTGCGCAAAGCATATGCTATACTTGAAAAAAGGGGTGAAGCCATGTTGAAAAAAATATTTTGCGCGGCGATTTCCGCCGCCGTAGTCTTTTCGACCGTTTCCTGCGAAGGACTTTTTCCCTTCCTTTCAACGGAAGAACACTTCAGGCCTTACGACAAAAAATACACCCTTAACGAACTTTCCGTAATACAGAGTGCTTCTTTCAAAAAACTCAACGACGTAACCTATCCCGCCACGCGTGAAATTTACGAAATCAGCGACGATTTCCGCGCCGCTGTCAACAATTTCGCATACCGTATTTATGTTTCCGCGGACAAGAGCAAAGAAAACTTCTCTTTTTCTCCGATGGGATTATACGACAATTTATCCCTTCTCGCCCTTGCTTCTTCCGATCCGACGGCGCTCGCCGCGCTCGATTCGGTGCTCGGAATGACCAAGGAAACGAGAAAAGAAGATTTTGTCAAAGCGTACAAAACCGACTTTTACGTCGCCGAAAAGGGAACGACTCAACTGTATAACGCCGCCTTTTTGACGAACGAATACGAAGCGAATCCCGATTTCGTCGCCGCCCTTACCGAACATATGGCGGAAGCGTACAGTCTGAATTTCCAAAGCGACGAAGACGTCTCGAAAATGCTGAAATGGGCGGACGACAAGATAAAGGAAAAGAGTTTCCTTAAAAAGAGCGATCTCGAAATAACGAAAGACAGCGCGATGTTCGTCTTTTCCGCTCTCTACTTCGACAATAAATGGGTGAACGTCTTCGACGCCAAACACAATAAGGACGATACGTTTTACGCCAAGTCCGCCGAAACGAAGGCGACCTTTATGCGGCATACCTATTCGGGCGATTGCTACGACTACGGCGATTACGTCGCCTGTTACGACTATTATCACAACGGCATGAAGGTAAAATACGTCGTTCCCAAAGAAAAGGACGGGGATATTTTCGCGCTGACGGACGGAGTCAACTTCCTTAAAGACGACGAGTCGAAGAAAATACTCGCTCCGCTTATCGACGAAGAACACCCCGAATACGGCAGACTGTCCCTTATAATAAATCTCACTTTGCCGAAATTCAAATCGGAATATATGACGGACTTTTCGCCCGTATTGAAAGACGTCGGACTCGGATACCTGTTTGAAAAGGACAGCGGGAGTTTTAACTACGCCTTCAAGGATCTCCCCGCTAACGTAAGTATGCACCTTACCTTTACCAAGCAAAAGAACAAAATATCCTTTAACGAAGAAGGGGCCGTCATAAAGTCGGTCACCGTATCGGAAATAGGCAAAAGCATGTCTCCGGGCGTGATGAAGACCGTCGACGTCACTCTCGACAGACCGTTCATATACGTCGTGTACGACCCGAACGGGCTTCCCCTGTACATCGGCAATCTCAACGTCCCGAGAAACTGACGGCTTTACCTTTTAAGAAACAGCGGCGTAACGCAAACGTTACGCCGCTTCCTTTTTATCCGAAATCTTCCCATCTCCACTTGTCGTACCATCTGATCACGGGCGTGTCCCCGACGAATTCCACAGGCAACCATACGTAGTCGGCTATAGACGTGTTTTTTCTCGTCAATTTGCCCATATCTACCTTTATAGGCTCTTTATCGGGGTCGAACAGGCTGTCGTATACCGCGCACATATCCGGCATATCCGCGGGGAGATCGACGAGCCATCTATCCGCCATGGCGATATACAGATCCTTCTTTTTCGGGTGCTTGAAAACACAACTTATCTGACTGTCGAACGACGTCCTTTTCACGTCGTTTACGTGCGGATCGCCTATGACTTTCCAATCTCCCATATAAGAGTCCGCCACCGCCGTTTCGGACGGGTTGGGGAATTTTGACGTCGTTCCCGAAGTTATCATATATATTTTTCCGCCGTGCTTAAAGGTCGCCGGCGCTTCGCGCACGTACGGCGGATGTCCGTAATGGAAATAACTGTTGTAGTTGTCTTCTTCCACGCCCGTATAGTCTTCGGTAAGCGGAGTTATTATCAGTTCGGAGTGCGGCTTTTCGTATATGCAATACGCCTTATCTCCGTCCTTTACGAGTTCGTAATCGCCGAACTCGAACCCGTTGGGGAAATATTTGTCTTTGATTATCTTAAACGGCCCCTTGATGGACTTTGCCGCGGCGATGACGGCAAAACCCGCGCTGTCGGCGGTCATTACCTTTAACCACATTACGTAATTCCCCGTCTTTTCGTTATACAGTATATGCGGTCTGTCCGTTTTCGCGCGGTAATATATCGGGCTCTTTTCGTCTTCGAGTTCGGGCGAAAGTATAATGCCTTCGCTCTTCCAGTTATAAAGGTCGTCGGAAGAATAAAGCCTGACGCCCCAGTGCCACACTTCGAATTCGGTGTCGGATCTCTCTTTATTTTCGCCGTACCAGTAAAACTTCCCGTTTTCGTAAAACATATATCCGGCGTGAGCCTGAATGCGGTTTCCGTCGGTATCCAGCCAGGGTTTTCCGGGGGTAAAACAAGTCCTTTTCTCCATTAGTCGTTTCTCTTTTCCCGTTGATAAATTTTCGGCGCCGAGAATATCCCCTGCTCGTTAAGCAAGTATTCTTCAGTGAATTTTTCGCCCGTCGTGCGGAAAGATCCGCTCCAATAATTTCCGTGATTTTTAGGTATCTCGTGCAGCGGTCCGAACAGATTTCTGCGCGTCAATACGGCGGTGAGCGGCAAAATTCCGCCCGTCGACCGAGCGTTTTCGATAGCAAACGGGGCAAACGCCGCTATTTCTTTTCCCGATCTGACGCACGCGCCCCCGAATCGGAGCGCTTCGACGTCGTAAAGACCGTCGGGCAATTCTATCTTATACGTAAAAGCCCCTGTGTAAAACGGAAAACCCTGTCGGCAAAGGTCGCCGAAAACTATTTTTTCGGGCTTTTTGCGGAGAGTTCTTCCGTATACGGCGAAATCTCCCGCCAGATAGACGGTTTCCATGCCGCAAGCGGGCGTAAAATCAAAATTTACCGAAAGTTCGTTCTTCCCCGCCCTGAAATACTCTTTGCCGAGATCGTACCGCGAAAAGCAAACGTCGTCGATAAACGGTCGGGCTTTGCTCTTCTTCAATATTTTGCCGTTAAGACGCCACTCCGCCCCCGGCAAGTCTTCCGCCGTCAGATAGGCGTTTTCGGGTGAGATTTCCGCGTCGAACGCGAATTTTAACCCGACGCGGCACAAAACTTTGTGATAGTTTTCTCCGTCGTATTTTTCTTCGAACCACGGCTGAAGGGCGTTTGCACTGCGCTCCTTCAATCCGAATTTTTTACGGACGTTCCCGTCTACTTTCAAAATCTCGTCGGTCCCGAGTGTTATTCCGTCGACGGAATATTCGGCAAAGTCCAGCGGCAGGACGTTGGGTTCGCCGAGTTCGTAACCGAACTCGGTCTGAAAAAGGGTTATCCCGCGACCCTTTATCCGCCGCGCGGTCTTTGCGCCGACTTCCCTTTCGCCGCATAAGGCAAGCAAAAGTTCTTCGCCCTTGACGAAAGTTTTTGTGACGGCGGTCTTCCCGTCCTTTACGACGTAATCTATATCCGTAGCGACGCCCGATCTCAGGTTTATCGCATAAAGGCTGTGTTCGCCGTCTATAACGATCTTCGCTTCGCTTTCCCCGTCGCAATCGAAAGCGATCGCAAACAGCAAATTTCCGCGCTTCGTCGCTTTCATTTTAGAAAGCATTTTTCCGCGGAACGCGATTGAATATTTCTCTTTTAAGCAGGCTTTTACCGCTTTTGACAAACGCGACGTCGGCACGACTTCGGCATTAACGCAAAAAGGCGACCTTACTCCGTCGACGTATAACGGCGCGGCTTCCGCGATAACGATCTTTCCGCCGCGGTCGGCAAATTCCCGAAGGATCCCGAGAGTCGACAGCCGAACGTTGATAAGCGGCGGCAATACCGCCGTTTTGTATTTCATTTTACCGATATTGAGATACGTTACGCCTTTTTCCGAACTTACGCTCCCCAGCCGCGAAAGTATATCTTCGTCGGCGACGTCGAAATCTATGCCGTCGAACAGCATATTTTCGATAACTAAGCGCCAGTCCGCTTCGGCTTTGACGAATCTGTCCGAATCGGCGTAATTTCCGGCGCGGACAAGTCCCCAGGCGCTTTCTATCGGGGACAACAAAACAGTTTCCGTCATATATTCCGCTTCGCCGAAAGTCATTTTCAGCCTTGCGAAATAGTCTTCCATATATTTGTATTCCCTGTACCACCCGGACTGAAAGAAAATGCTTGCCGGACAGTCGCGCTTGGCTTCGCCGCCCATAGTGTACCAGGACAGGTGCGGACAGCGGACGTTTATTCCCAGCGCCGCCTGCCAGTCTCCCGAACGTTTATAATAATCGAAATCGGTCTTCCAGCCCGTACAGGCGTACATCTCGGACAAAATCTCCTTTTTGCCCGTTTGTTTGGCTACGGATACCGCCTGCAACGGCGCGGCGAAGAAATAATTGTCGTCGCGCAGGTTGTCTATGCCGGGAATATCCATATATTCGTAGTAGCGCATCACGCTTCCCTGCCAACTTATCTGACCGCGCAACGTGTTCTCTTCCCATACGTGTCCCGTCACGAGTAATCCGTTTGCTTTGCACCACTCGTGATACGGCTTTGCGAACGCTTGCAAAAATTGCGTCTGCAAAGTTTCGAGATAACGCCATACCGTGCGGTTGAATATCTCCCCTTTTTTCCCGAAAAACAGTTCGGGCAGTTTTTCTTCCACTCTCTCCCCGAATTTTTCGGCGTATAAATCGAACGTGCCGTAAGACCAAGGGAGCATCGCTCCCGCGTTTTTGTTGGGAACGTTAAACCCGTTGAAAACTCCGCCGCGATGCGGTTCGTCGGTAAAAACGCCCTTTATCTCTTTCCCGAATTTGTCGCCGCACGCCGCCTTGTATCTTTCGTGTGTAAGCGAAATAAAGTCCTGCACCGCGGATCTGTCAAGGGTGTCGAGATAGGTGTTTCCGTTGTAAAAATCCGACGGCTCGATAAACTCTTCGACAAAGACGGCCTTTTCGTACCCTTCGGGAACGGGATCGTTTTCGCCGATCTTTTTATAGTCGATAATATCTCTCTCTTTGCCGTCCGTAAGCCTGACCGCAAACGCGCCGATAACGCGCTTGTCGCCGTACCCGTCGTTTCCGATATACATCGACAAAGACTTTTGCCTGTTTTCCTTTTTTTCGGTCGCCGCGCCGCCGCAGGAACCGCTCGGCCAACGGTCTTCGTCGTACAGCCAACCGCTCATGCCTTCGGCGGCGAATTTATCCGCCGTGTTTTTTATGCACGACATCCACCGCTCTGACATATATTCGGTCGCAAGTCCGCATCTCGAATGCATAAAGGCTCCGCCGAAACCCATTTCTTTAAGGATTCCGACCTGCCTTTCGAGTTCTTTTTCGTCGAGCGCGCCGTTCCAACTCCAGAACGGCAACGCCCTGTATTTTTCAGCGGGATCTTTAAGCGACATAAGTCAACCGTTCCTTATAAAATCCTGATAGATACGCTCTTGAACCAAGCGACCGTATTCCCCGCGACAAGGCTGAGATAGCCTTTGACGGCGTTGGGGCGCGACGTGCTTTCCTTTACGTCGAACGTGCCGAGCGGATCTTTGGACGTATCCGTTCCGTTATAAACCGACAGCACCCCGTCGACGCATCTGACGGTAAAGGTAAAGTATCCGTAAGCCGTCTGACCGACGTCAAGCGATATTCCCGTCGCCGCGCCGCGAGCCTGATCGTCGTAGAAGGTTATTCTCGCCCTTGTGCCGTTGTCGATATATTGCGCAAACAGCAGCATTCCCGCCCTTTCGTGCGTGAACGCGTACGAATTTTTGTTGAGCGACAGCCCTGCCCAACCGGACGCGGGATCCATCTTCATCGTGACGGTGATCTCATAGTTCTCGTACTGACCCGCCGCGGAAGACACGCCCGCGTACCAGTTGCCCGTTCCGTCTATCTCTATGCCGCCCGTATAATTGCCGTCGTCGTCGGTTATGAGAGTCGTCATACCGTTATAACGGTTCCATTCTTTAAGTCCGTTCGCGTCGTCAAACCGATATTCCTTGTCCTGCGTAACGAAATCTTTGCTCACTTTCGGCTCGTTGACGACGGGTTCGGTGACTTTCCTGACGGTATACGGCGGAAGAAGCGTATAATCTTCGTTCGGGCGCAACCCGTACACGGACAGCGCCGACATATCGAACAATCCGTTTTTACAATAGAGATTCAGCGTTCCGCCGACCGAATGACCGACGTCGTAAGCGATTATCGGCTCTTGCGACCATATCTGACCTTCGCCCGTATAGGCGTCGGCGTAAACTTTGATCACTCCGCCCTGAACGGCGACAATGAGATACAAACTGTTATAGTGCAGTCCTTCCGTCTTTGCCGACGCAAGCAAGGTCTCGCCGTTATACAGGCGTATCTCGCTGTCGGAATCTATACGGACGTAATATCCGCCTTCTTCGGGAAGAGCGCCCGCGCGCGTGCCGAATAAAATTCCGCCGTACGCTTCGACGTACTTTCCCGTCGGCGTCAGGTGCGCGTTGGTCCCGACGATAAAATCTCCGAGCGGAAAAGCCGTTATGCTCGCCAGCGCGTAAGTAGTCGTCGTGGCGTTCAGTATAAGCCTTTGGTTTTTGACCCCGAGCGTTCCTTTATACGTCGTAACCGTCTTGGCGTAGTTGGTAACTCCGGGATTGAGTATCGAGTATTTCGAATCGGACGCGAACAACAGATAACCGCCGTCGTATCCGCCTAAATTGACGCTCGTAAGAACGCGCGGGGTCTCTCCGCAATACGCGGTGAACAGCCCGTTCACGCACTCGAACGCAAACTTTTCTTTTCCGTCAAACCGTTCTATCTTCCCCGACGCGCGTATCTCCGTTTCTTCGATAACGGCGTAACTGCCGTCGCCGTACAGTCTGAACGCCACGGCTCCGGCGGAAACTTTTCCCTTTGCCGAACCGAAGACAAAATCTATATACCCCGCGTTTGCCGCGTCGTCAAAGCGCAGCGTGACGCCCATACGGAAAGAGTTATATCTGCCCGTAAGATACATAAGGCTTTCGCCCGCCGCTTTCGTTGCCCAGCCGTTTTCGACGTATTCCCATTCTCCGCTCGCTATTTTATATTGAGCGTACGCCGTGTATTCCGTCCTGTCGTCGGTAACGACTGCTTCGCCGTAATAGGCACCCGCAAACACTCCGCGGCGGTTTGTTTCGTCGGCGTCTCCGCGAGCGTAATAATCGAACTCCGCGGTCGCTTCGCCGTAAGCGAACGCTCCGCTTACTATGTCCGAATAATTGGCGTACAGTCCTTCCGCCGGTATCCGAGCCCATATTCCGCCCGTCTCGCCGTCTTTATATCGCGCGTAGTAAAACGCTCCGACTTTTTCGAGTTGGACTTCGAACTCTCCGACGTCTCCGCAGGGGATCGTTCCGTAAACGACGGTAGACCCGTCGGTCGTGACGCCGGCATAATAACGGGTCTCGCCGTTATATCTGATTTTTCCGACGCTTACGTAAGAATCCAGACCCCGTTTCCCGATAAACACTCCCGCCCTGTCGCCTTCGGACGACGGTTCGTATCCGAGCCTTGCTCTGACAGAGAAATCCGTGTATTTCCCCGCGGTGACGAGCGCGGTGTCCTTTATCACGGCTTTGCCGCCGTCGAACGTCACTTTTTCGTTCGCTTCGAAGACCGAGCCGTATCCGCCGTCAAAGTCGACGAACGCGCATTCTTCTTCGTTTTTCACGA